>NZ_NGFP01000399.1 GCF_002149035.1 Streptosporangium minutum | reverse complement strand
CCAGGGACCGGCGCCGAGCCCGCTCCCCGGCCCCTCCCCTGCCGGGAGCTGGTGGCGGTACCGCTGGACGGCGGGCCGGTGCGGCTCATCGTCCGCGCGCAGCACTTCCTGACCAACCCCCGCATCTCCCCCGACGGCACGCACATCGCCTGGATCGGCTGGGACCACCCCGCCATGCCCTGGGACGGCACCGAGCTGTGCGTGGCGCCCCTGGACGCGCTCGGCTCGGCCGGGCCGTACCGGGTCGTCGCCGGCGGCCCGGAGGAGTCGGTGATCCAGGCCGAGTGGCGCGACGACGGCGCGCTCTACGCCCTCACCGACCCGGACGGCTGGTGGAACCTGCATCTGGTCTCCCTCGACGGCTCCCCCGCCCGCAACCTGGCGCCGCTCCAGGAGGACTGCGGCGACGCCGTCTGGCGGCTCGGCAACACCTGGTTCGCGCTCGCCGGCGACAGGATCGTCCTCGTGCACGGCACCCCGGACCGCCGCCGCCTCGGCGTGCTGGACCCGGCCACCGGCGAGATGACCGATATCGACGCCCCGCCCACCTACTGGAACCCGACGGTCTCCACCGGCGGGGACCTGGTGGCGGGTGTGGCGGCCTCGCCGTACACGCCGTTCGAGGTCGTCACGGTGGACCTGCGCACCGGCGCGCACGCCGTGCTGTCCCCGGCGAAGGAGCTGCCCGACCGCGACGCGCTGCCCGACCCCGAGGCGGTGACCTTCGACGGCGTGCACGCGCACCTGTACCCGCCGCGCGACGTCACCGGCCCCGCGCCCTATGTGATCTTCGTACACGGCGGGCCGACCAGCGCCAGCACGATGGTCCTGGACGTGGAGATCGCCTACTTCACCAGCCGGGGCATCGGCGTGGCCGACGTGAACTACGGCGGTTCCACCGGGTACGGCCGCGCCTACCGGGAGCGGCTGCGCCACCAGTGGGGCGTGGTGGACGTGCGCGACTGCGAGACGGTGGCGCACGGCCTGATCGCCACCGGGCGGGCGCACCCGTCGAAGGTCGCGATCCGGGGCGGCAGCGCGGGCGGCTGGACGTCGGTGGCCGCGCTGGTGCACAGCAAAGTGTTCCGCGGCGCGGTGGCCCACTACGCCATCACCGACCCGGAGGGCTGGGCGGCCGAGACCCACGACTTCGAGTCGCGCTACCTCGACGGGCTGATCGGCCCGCTCCCCGAGACCCGGCAGCGCTACCTGGAGCGTTCCCCCACCCTGCACGCCGCGAACGCGTCAGGTCCCGCGCTGCTCATGCACGGCCTGGAGGACGCGATCGTCGACCCGGTCCAGGCGGAGCGGTTCGTCGCCGCGCTGGAGCGCGAGGGCACGCCGTGGGCCTACCTGACCTTCCCCGGCGAGCAGCACGGCTGGCGCCGGGAGGAGACCATCATCGCCGCCCTGGAGGCCGAACTGGCCTTCTACGGCCTGATCTTCGGCTTTCCGACGCCCGAGGTGCCGCCCCTGACCCTGCGGGGTATGCACCAATGATCCACTTGTTTTCGGGGGAGCTTTTTCGATGAACGAGGTCGCACAGATCTGCTCGGACCTGATCAGGTTCGACACCACCAACCCCGGCTCCGGCGAACGCCCGGCGGCCGAGCACGTCGCCGGGCTGCTGTCCGACGCGGGAATCGAGCCGACGGTCTTCGAGTCGGCCAGGAACCGCACCAGCGTGGTCGCCAGGATCCCGGGCGACTCGCCCGAGGCCCTGCTGATCCACGGTCATCTGGACGTGGTCCCGGCCGAACCCGCCGACTGGCAGGTCCACCCGTTCTCCGGCGAGGTCGTCGACGGCTGCGTCTGGGGCCGGGGCGCGGTGGACATGAAGGGCACGCTGTCGATGACGCTCGCCCTGGTCCGCGACTGGGCCCGGCGCGGCGTGCGGCCCAAGCGCGACATCGTGCTGGCCTTCCTCGCCGACGAGGAGGCCACCGGTGAGTACGGCTCGCGGTACGCGGCGACGCGGCACCGGGAGCTGTTCGACGGCTGCACCGAGGCGATCAGCGAGTCCGGCGGCTACAGCGTCCAGGTCCCGGACGCGCGCATCTACCCCGTCGCGGTGGGCGAGCGCGGCACCGCCTGGATGAAGCTCACCGCCCACGGCGTCGCGGGCCACGGCTCCCGGCCGCCGAAGGACAACGCGGTGGCCGAGCTCTGCCACGCCCTGTCGCGGATCGCCTCCTACCAGTGGCCGGTACGGCTGACGCCCGGGGTGGCGGCGCTGATCGCCGGCCTGGCGGACATCCTCGGCGAGACGATCGACTACGACCGGCTGGAGGAGGAGGCCGAGCGGCTCGGCCAGGCGGGCGCCCTGTTCAAGGCGCAGATCCGCAACTCGGCCAACCCGACGATGCTGGAGGCCGGCTACAAGGTCAACGTGGTCCCCGGCACCGCAACCGCGCACGTGGACGGCCGCTTCCTGCCCGGTTACCGGGAGGAGTTCCTGGAGACGATCGACCGCCTGCTCGGCCCCAAGGTCACCCGCGAGTTCGTCAACATCGAGGACGCCCCCTCGGCGCCGCTGGACGCGCCGTTCTTCGGCGAGCTCCGCGCCGCGCTCATCGCCGAGGATCCGGCCGCGCGGCCGGTGCCGTACGTGATGTCGGGCGGCACGGACGCGAAGTCCTTCGCCGACATCGGCATCAAGGGCTACGGCTTCGCGCCCCTGATGCTCAGCCCGGAGCTGGACTACTACGGCATGTTCCACGGCGTGGACGAGCGGGTCCCCGTCGAGGGGCTGGAGTTCGGCGTGCGCGTCCTGGACCGGCTCCTCACGTCCTGACAGGGCCAGAGGCCTCCTGTGACGTGACAGGCCCCGGGTCTCCTGCAGAACACAGGGCCACGGGCCTCCCGGCAGGGCCACGGGCCTTTTGACAGGGCCACGGCCGCCTTCCGAGGCGGCCGGCGGGCCGCCTCTCGGGGGCGGCCCGCGGATCGGTCAGCGCGGGAGCAGACCCGCACGTCGTCCGGCTCTACTCCCAGCCGTCCGCTCCCCGCAGGTCCGGCCTGGCGGTTCCCGCGAGCGCGCCGGCGGGGCAGGTCCACACGTTCTGGCTCGTCATGTGCCGGCTCCTTCTGTTCGGCGATGGTCGGACTGTCCGCTCTACCCGGCTCAGCGGCGATAAACGGCGCTCTGCCACCCGTCCTCGCGGATACCGCCGGAAGAGTAGGCCGGCGCGCGGGGCGTGCGCCCCGTGGAGTAGCCGATCACCGGCCGCCTGGAGGATGTCCTGGCCGTCCGCCTGAGTGATCGTGGTGCCATGACCACTCACCCGTTCAGATTCGGTGCCGTCGCAGGCTACGCCCCGAGCGCCGAGGCCTGGGCCGGGCTCGCCCGCCGCGCCGAGCGCATGGGCTACGCCACGCTGCTGGTACCCGACACGCTCGGCACGTTCTCGCCGTTCGCCGCGGCGGCCACCGCCGCCGCCGTGACCACGACCCTGCGGGTCGGCACCTACGTGGTGAGTGCTCCCTACCGGACGCCGGAGGCTGTGGCCTGGGAGACCTCCACCCTGCACACCCTCACCGGCGGCCGGTTCGAGCTGGGCGTCGGCGCGGGGCGGCCGCGCGCCGAGCAGGACGCCGCCGTCCTGGGCGTCGAATTCGGCACCCCGGCCCAGCGGATCGAGCGGCTCGCGCGGACGGTGGACGCGGTGCGCGACGTGCCGATCCTGATCGCCGCCTCGGGCGCCAGACTGCTGGAGCTCGCCGCGCGGAAGGCCGACATCGTCGCGCTCGGCGTGCCACCTCAGTTCACCGAGGAACAGCTCGCGGCCAAGCTGGACGATCTGTATGAGCTCGCCGGTGACCGCTACGACCATCTGGAGATCAGCATGAACCTGGCCTCCGTCGGCGACGAGCCGCCCGCGTGGCTGACCGGCCAGATGGGCGCCGATCCGCGCGAGGTGGCGGCCCGGGGTGGCACCGGCGTCCTCACCGGCACCGTCGACGAGATGGTGGAGACACTGCGCAGGCGCAGGGACAGGCTGGGCGTCTCCTACGTGTCGGTCAACGCGCAGTTCCTGGAGGAGTTCGCGCCGGTCGTGGAGCGTCTGACCGGCACCTGAGGGGGGCGGATCACCGGGACTCCAAAATTCCTCCCAAAGACACCAGTGCGGAAGATGACGCGGACCGGTCGCTGCACTCGGCCGATACCGGGAATCGCTCTCACAAACGGACGCCGGTCACCGATCGTCCGGCCGGCGCCCGCCCGGCACCCGGAGCGTCCGAGGGAAACCATGAGCGAACTCGTCACCATCGCCTACCCACAGGTGGACAACGCGATTCATGCCAGGGACAAGCTGCTGTCGCTACAGCGGGACGGATCCGTACAGCTGGCGGACCTGGCGCTGGTGGAGCGCCAGGACGACGGCGGGGTCACGGTGCATCCCACCCACCACAGAGCCTCCACCTACGCCGCAGAAGGGGCGGTGGCGGGAGGGCTGCTCGGGCTGATCGCCTTCGGGCCGATCATCGGCATCGCGCTGGCGGCGGCCGGTATCGCGTCCGCGGCCGCGGGGGCCACCGTCCTCGGGGCGAGCTCGGCGGCGCTGGCCGGGGCCGGGGTCGGCGCGGCGGTGAGCGCGGCGGACAACAACAGCGTCGACCTCGGCTTCGTCAAAGAACTCGGCGAGCACCTGCCCGCCGGCGGCGCGGCCCTGTTCCTGCTGCTGACCACCGACATCGACAGGATCGTCGCCGCGATCGCCCCCTACGGCGGGCACATCATCCGCACCACGCTCAGCGCGCCGGAGGAGCAGCGCCTCCAGCGCGCCATCGCGACGGCCCAGGCGTCAGGTGCCGGGTCAGACATCCCTGGACGTTAGATGTCAAGCGGCGAGGTCGTGGTTGCGATGTGACCATGCGGTTGCCTGGTCGTAGGTGGTGTGGGTTTTGAGGCAGCCGTGGAGGATGCCCACCAGGCGGTTGCCGACTTGGCGGAGGGCGGCGTTATGGCTGATGTCGCGGGCTTTGAGCTGGTCGTAGTAGGCGCGGACTTCAGGATCGTGGAGGAGGGCGCAGGAGGCTTGGAGGTGGAGAGCGTCGACGAGCCGGTCGTTGTGGACGAACCGTGCCTGGACGATCTTGGTCTTGCCGGAT
>NZ_NGFP01000398.1 GCF_002149035.1 Streptosporangium minutum | reverse complement strand
GGCTTGGAGGGCGGGATGAACGGGGTGTAGTTGACCGCGTTGACGAAGAACAGCCCCGCCACGATGACGAGCAGGACCACCGCGATCTTGATCGTGACGATGATCAGGTTGAACCGGGAGGAGAGCTTGATGCCGGCGACCAGGATGGCGGTGAGGGCCAGCACGACCAGCGCCGCGGGCAGGTTGAAGGTGGCCCCCTCCCCCGCTATCGCATCGGGCAGGACGATCCCCAGGGACTCCAGCAGCGAGGTCAGGTAGCCCGACCAGCCGACCGCCACGACCGCGGCGCCGAGCATCATCTCCAGCATCAGGTCCCAGCCGATGATCCAGGCGGGGAACTCACCGAGCGTGGCGAAGGCGAAGGTGTAGGCCGATCCCGCCACCGGCACGGTGGAGGCGAACTCGGCGTAGCAGAGCGCGGCCAGCGCGCAGACGATCCCGGCCGCCACGAACGACAGGGCGACCGCGGGCCCGGCCAGGTCCCTGGCGACCCGGCCGGTGAGCACGAAGATGCCGGTGCCCACGATGACGCCGATGCCGAAGACGGTCAGGTCGAGGGCGGAGAGATCCTTGCGCAGCCGGTGCTCGGGCTCCTCGGTGTCCTGGATCGACTGCTCTATCGATTTGACGCGGAAAACCTCCACGGAACCCCTCCTGACATCCCGGAGTCGCTATCCCCCACAGATCAGGTCATGCCCACCTGATCAACGGCTGAACGGCGAACTAGGGGTTCTTTAGGGGAAAGTCCCGATGTCTCCCGCTCTCCCCCGCGACACCATCGAGGCATGCTCTTGGACATGCTGGGCCAGTTGGACCCATATCTGATCGGCGCGGTGCTGCTGGCGGTGCTCGCGCTGGACGGTTCCCTGCTGATCGGGACCGTGCTCCCCGGGGACGCGGCGATCGTCGTGGCGGGGACCGCGCTGACAGGCCCCGCCGAGATCGCGGTGGCGGCGGTCGCCGGGGTGATCGGGTGCTACCTGGGCGCCACCGGCGGCTGGCTGATCGGCCGCCGGTACGGCTCGCGCGTCCGCCACAGCAGGGCCGGGAAGTGGATCGGCGAGCACCGCTGGACCCGGGCCGAGCGGATGACGACCGGCGAGGGCGGCGGACCCGCCCTCGCCGCCTCCTTCTTCCTACCGGTGGTCAACGCGCTGATCCCGGTCCTCGCCGGGACCCTCGGCGTGCCGTACAGGCGGTTCATCCGCTGGGCGCTGGTCGGCAGCACGGCATGGGTGAGCACCTATCTGGTGCTCGGCTCGCTCGCGGGGGAGTTCGTCCGGCAGAACGAGCACCTGATGGTGCCGGTCGCCGGATGCGTCGCCATCCTGGCCGCGGGCCTCGCCGTGATCAGCAGGCGGGCCCGCGCGGACAGGAGGGCACGGGTCAGCGAGCCGGGTGGTTCTCCAGCGCCGCGGACCGTTTCGCCACCGCTTCAGTGATCTCACGGGCGATGTCCTGCGAGGTCAGCCCGATCTCACTGAGGATCTTCGCCCGCTTCGCGTGGTCCAGGAAGCGCTGCGGGATGCCGTAGGTGCGGACCGGGACGTCCACGTCGGCGTCGCGCAGCATCCGGGCGACCGCGTCGCCGACACCGCCCACCCGGCCGCTGTCCTCGACCACCACGACCAGCTTGTGCGTGCCGGCGGCCGGCACCAGGGCCTCGTCCAGGGGCTTGACCCAGCGCGGGTCCACCACGGTGGTCGAGATCCCCTGGGCGTCGAGCAGGGCGGCGGCCTCCAGGCACAGCTCGGCCATCGGGCCGACGGACACGATCAGCACGTCGGGGTCGCCCGCACGCAGCACGTCCATCCCGCCGAGCTGCCCGACCGCCTCGATCTCGGCGGTCACCGGCCCCTTGGGGTAGCGGATCACGGTGGGGCCGTCGTCGACCCGCACGGCCTCCGCCAGCAACTCGCGCAGGCGCGGCTCGTCGCGCGGGACGGCTATGGACAGGCCCGGGACGACCTGGAGGATCGACAGGTCCCACATGCCGTTGTGGCTGGCGCCGTCGTCGCCGGTGACGCCCGCCCGGTCGAGCACGACCGTGACCGGCAGCCGGTGCAGGGCGACGTCCATGAGGAGCTGGTCGAAGGCGCGGTTGAGGAAGGTGGAGTAGAGGGCGACCACCGGGTGGAGCCCGCCGAGGGCCAGGCCCGCGGCACTGGTCAGGGCGTGCTGCTCGGCGATGCCGACGTCGTAGAGACGGTCGGGGTAGGCCTCGGAGAAGGGGATCAGGCCGGTCGGGCCGAGCATCGCGGCGGTGATCGCCACGATGTCCTGCCGCTCGGCGCCGAGCCGTACGATCTCCTGGCTGAAGACGTTGGTCCAGCCGTGCGGCTTGGGCTTCTCCTCGCCGGTCAGCGGGTCGAAGGGGGTGGGCGAGTGGAAGCAGTCCTCGTCGTGGTTCTCCGCGAAGGAGTAGCCGAAGCCCTTCTTGGTGAGCACGTGCACGATGACCGGGCGGCGGAAGCCGCGGGCCTTGCGCAGCGCGGCCTCCACGGCCTGCTCGTCGTGGCCGTCGACCAGCCCGATGTATTTCAGGCCGAGGTCCTCGAACATGACCTGCGGGGCCAGAACGTCCTTGATGCCCTTCTTCACACCGTGCAGCGCGTCGTAGACCGGGGGACCGACCACGGGGACCTTCGCCAGGTTGCCCTTGACGAACTCCAGCACGTCCTCGTAGCGCTGGGTGGCGCGCAGCGAGGCCAGGTGCGAGGCGAGGCCGCCGATGGTCGGCGAGTAGGAGCGGCCGTTGTCGTTGACGACGATGATCAGCGGCAGGTCCCGGTGCGCGGCGATGTTGTTGAGCGCCTCCCAGGCCATGCCGCCGGTGAGCGCTCCGTCGCCGATCACCGCGACGACCGTCCGGTCGCTCTCGCGGCGCACCTTGTATGCCTTGGCCAGGCCGTCGGCGTATGACAGCGCGGTGGAGGCGTGGGAGTTCTCGACGATGTCGTGCTCGGACTCGGTCTGGCTCGGGTAGCCCGACAGGCCGCCCTCCTGGCGGAGCGTGTCGAACAGCCCCGCGCGGCCGGTGAGCATCTTGTGGACGTAGGCCTGGTGGCCGGTGTCCCAGAGGATGCGGTCGTGCGGCGAGTCGAAGACCCGGTGCAGCGCGATCGTCAGTTCGACCACGCCGAGGTTGGGTCCCAGGTGACCGCCGGTGCGGGCGGTGGCGCTGACCAGCAGGTCCCGGATCTCGGCGGCGAGCCTCGGCAGCTCGGCCGCTCCGAGCAGTTTCAGATCCCGTGGCCCCTTGACCGACTCCAGAAGACTGCCAGGCCGTCCGGTCCGCTCACTCACGGAATCATCTCCTCTGTCCAGTCAGCATCAGACCGAGTCTAGTTCGCGTGGCGGGCACTGCCTCCAAGGAAGGGGATTCTGCACGTTTTATTCACACTTGCAATAGCCTTTGCCTCACCATGAGCACTCTCCCCTTTAGGCAACTATCGTCACTCATCGTCGCTTCCTTGGCTTTCTCCCTGGTCACGGGCGTCGGTACCGCGAACGCCGCCACTCCGTCGACCGCCAAGGCCTCCGTCACGGAGACCGCCAAGGCCTCCGTCACGAAGGAGCAGGCTCCCCCGCGCGGCCGCACCGCCGCCACGGCCAACCCCCTCTACCGGACGGGCACGCTGCCCGACCTGCGGTGCACGACCGGACAGATCCGCGCGGGGAGCGCGGCTTCCTACAAGATCTTCATGACCCGCGTCAACCGCTGTCTGAACCTGATGTGGAAGACCCAGTTCAGGAAGGCGAAGCTGCCCTTCGCCCAGCCGAAGCTCCGCTTCGTCACCTCCAGGGTGAGCAGCCCCTGCGGCCGCTGGCCCAGCGGTGCGGGCGGCTACTACTGCTCCAGCAACCGCACCATGTACATCGGAGTCACCCGCGCGGTGCTGAAGAACCCGTACGGGCCGAACCACGCCCAGTTCATGGCCCACGAGTACGCGCACCACGTGCAGCAGCTCGCCGGCATCATGAACTACTACGGCCAGAGCGTCTGGCGGGCCAGGTCCTCCACCAAGCTCGCCTTCTCCCGCCGCCTCGAACTGCAGGCCGACTGCCTGGGCTCCGCCTTCCTGCGGCAGGTCGCCGACGATCTGCCGGTCGACCAGGAGCAGTGGGACGCGATGGTCCGGTGGGTGGACGAGAACGGTCACAAGAGCTGGCCGACCAACGACCACGGCAAGGGCCGCAGCCAGGCCTACTGGATGGAGCGCGGTTTCAACGCGGCCTCCCCGTCCGCGTGCAACACCTGGACCGCGTCCTCCCGTAGCGTCGCCTGACCCTTCCGCAGCGACCCCGACCCCTTCAAGCCGAGAATGCGGCCGTGCTTTCCGTACGGCCGCATTCCGCTTTACCCCCAGTTGCACCTCTACTAGGGTTCGGGATCATGCGTACCCCCCTTATCGCCGTGCTTTCCGGCGTGCTCGCGAGCCTGCTGTTCGCCGGCACCGCCGGCGCAGGCGTCGCGGAGCAGTCCGGGCCGGCCCCCACGGGCAAGACGGCCCTGACCGGCAACCCGATCTACAAGAGCGGGAAGCTCGACCTCAAGAAGTGCGAGGAGCAGCCCGTCCGCCCCGACGACCTCGACTCCTCGCGGATCTATCTCGAATTCCTGATGGACTGCCTCAACGAGAGCTGGGAGTACCAGCTCTCCAAGGCGAAGCTGCCGTTCTCCAAGCCCAGGCTCGAAACGATCTCCCGGATCGGCCGCCCCACCGGCTGCGGTGACTTCCCCAAGGGGGCCCAGGCGGTCTACTGCCCGATCAACAAGAAGATCACCTTCTTCCTCAGCCCGTCCATCCTCTCCCAGCCGACCGAGCTGTTCCTGTTCCAGGTGATGGCCCACGAGTACGGCCACCACGTGCAGCAGCTCTCCGGGATCATGGGCGCGGTCGACAGCCGGACGTACAAGAGCGACAAGGACTTCCTGCCCGTGCTCCGCCAGGTCGAGCTGCAGGCCGAGTGCCTCAGCGGCGCCTTCATCGGCAGCGTCTGGCAGTCCCTGGGCCGCCGCCAGTCCGACTTCACCTACGTCCTGCGCGCCGCCTACGACACCGCCAGCCACGGCAAGGCCGCCAACATCGCCTACTGGCTGAAGCGCGGCTTCGACCAGGAGGGCCCCGGCGCCTGCAACACCTTCTCCGCTCCCAGGTCCAAGGT
>NZ_NGFP01000397.1 GCF_002149035.1 Streptosporangium minutum | reverse complement strand
GTCCGGAGGCCGACGCGTTCCTTCACGGGCGCAGCTCCGGCCGCCGAGCGCGTTCACCGTACCCGGCGGGCGGGGGAGGGGGCGGAGCGCGCGGACACCGGCGGCCGGGGCGCTGAAGCGCGGGAGGCGGCTCCGCGGGAGGACACGGCGATGCCGTACGGCGGGCGGGCGAGAGCGGCCGTTGACAGCGGAGCACCGGAATGGCGATCATGAGCGTCTATCGGGTGGATCTGTTCGCTGAAGTCGCGTGAGAGGTGTCCTCGTCCTCGCCGGCAGGGCGCGTCCGTGCCGGCCTCCGCGGCTCACCAGCGTGTCCGACTCGACAGGAGAGGCACCTCATGGCTCGGAGCACCCCCGTCTCCGCCCCGTCACCCGACGCTCACACCGCGGATCTGCCCCGGCGCCGAGGGCTGATCATCGTCCTCAGCGTGCTGGCCGGAGCGCTGATCGCCTCGCTGTGGTCCTTCCGGCTCGTCGACAGCGTGATCGGCGACAACGTCGCGAACACGCTGCTCGGCTACGACGCCAAGCACACCGAGATCGGAGGCATGATCGCGGGGACCGTCTTCGCCTTCGTCTCGGGTCTGGCCGGCACCTTCACCGCGTGCAACATCGCCGCGTTCGGCGCGATCGCGCCGATGACGAATGCGGGGAGCGCTCGCCCGGCCGGCGCCCCGGACACCCCCGGCCGGCTCCGGATCGGGGCGACCCTGCGGCCCATCGGCTGGCTCGCGCTCGGCATGATCGTGGTCTCCGGAGCCTACGGGGCCGTCGGCGCCGCCCTCGGCGAGCGGCTGCCCCAGCTGTCGACCGCGACGGCCGGCCCCGGCCTCCCACCGCGGCTGCTGCAGGCCTCGATCGTCTTCGGCGTGATCGGCCTGGCCTTCGCCTACCTCGGCCTGGCGGCGTTGCGCGTGGTGCCCGACCCCTTCGCCCGCCTGTCGAGCCGCTTCCCCAACGCGCGCCTGGTCGTGATCGGCGCGCTGATCGGCGGATTCCTCATCGGGCGGCCGTTCCCACTGTTCCACAAGCTGTTCGAGTACGCGGCCGAGACCCGCAACCCGCTCTACGGGGCCGCCGTCTTCGTCCTGCAGTCGCTCGGCAACATCACGCTGATGGCCGTGCTCTTCGTCGTGCTCGTGCACGCCACCAGGGGCCGTTTCACCCGCTGGATGACCGCCGGCCCGTCACGCGTCGCGACGATCACGGCGGTGGCCTTCATCGTCGTCGGCGCCTTCACCTTCCTCTACTGGGACCTGCGACTGCCCGCGCGGTTCGGTTACGGCTGGTTCCCGGTGGCGCCCTGGGAGTGAGCGGCCCGGATCCGCCGGCGGGACGGACGGCCCACCGCTCATCCCGCCGGCGCGGCCTGCCGGGGACGCCGTCTCCGGTCGCCCGCGGGCCGGTCGTCCACCGGATCCGGCCGCACGCCCTCGACCACCTTCTTCAACCGTCTCCGTGAGGAGGCCACCGATCGGGTGGCCTCCTCCAAGGTGTCGCCCGCGCCGATCATCAGGCCGGTCAGCTGGGCTTCGAAGACCCGGTCGGCGTCGAAGGGCTCGATGAGATACTCGCCGAGTTCGAGCGTGACCAGCCCGTGGATCGCGGTCCACAGCTGGTGGGCGACGAGCTCGGCGTCACCGGCCCGGAACCGTTCCGCCGTGATGCACCGGGTGGCACACTCCACCACGGTGCTCAGAGTGTATCGGCCGTACTGGCGGTCCTCGGCGGTCAGGGAGAACCCGGCCAGCGACGCCCCGCCGAACATGACCGCGTACAGGTGCGGGTTCGTCAGGGCGTTGTGCCGGTAGGCCCGGCCGAGCAGCGCGATGTCGGCGACGGGATCGGCGGTCCGGGAGACGTGCGAGAAGTAGTCCTGCAGGCGGGCGAACCCCTCGTAGACCATCTCGCGCACCAGCCCGCTCATCCCGCCGAAGTTGGTGTAGACCGCCATCGTCGAGCTGCCCGCCTCCGTGGCGATACGGCGGGCCGACAACGCCTGGGGGCCCTCGTCGGCGAGCAGCCGCGCGGCGATGTCGACAAGAGCGGGGCGCGTCTGAGGATTCGATCGGCGTGGGCTCACCTTGACAGTATTGCATAACATCGTTATTTTTAACATAACGCCGTTATGCTAACTGCCGAGCCTCACGAGGAGGTGCCCGATATGACGGTCACGGAGCACGTCGACCCGATCATGGCGCTCATGTCCGCGGCCCCCCGCCGTCGGGCGCAGGACGAGCCGCTGTCGGTCGACGGCGTCATACCTTCCGGCCTGGACGGCGCGTTCGTGCAGGCGAGCAGGTATCCCGGGGGATCATGGCAGTCGCATGCCCCGGCCGGGCCCGCCCTCTTCTCCGGCGTGCGGTTCGGCGGCGGCACCGCTCGGCGCCTCACGACGGCCGGGGAGTTCGGCGGCCACCCGCTGGAGCGGCTGCCGGATCTCGCGACCTGGATCCGGCCCGCCGGACCCGCCGCTCCGCCGCCGGACGGGCCGTGGAGCGTGAGCCTCGCGCCGCCGGTCCAGGACCGCGCCACGGCCGAATGGCACACGATCGCCACCTATCCCGGTCTGGGCCGCGCGGAGCACCTGACCATCGGGACGGACGGCGGCATCCGCGACGCCCGGTCCTTCGCCCTCGACGGCGCGCCGCTCATGCACGCGGTCGCGCTCACCGAACGGTTCGTCGTGGTGTTCGACCTGCCCGTGACCTATCACCGGGCGGCGGCGATGGTCGGCACCCGTTCCCCCTACCGCTGGCGGCGGGACCGGCCGGCGCGCATCGGGCTGCTCTCACGGCGGCCCGGCGACGTGAGGGAGCCGCGATGGTTCCCGATCGACCCCTGCTACGTGTCCCGTTCGGTCAACGCCTACGACGACGGCGGCCGCGTCGTCGTGGACGCCGTCCGCCACGAACGGGCCTTCGACGCTCCGTCGTGGGGCGACGAGGGCGCCGCCGGATCTGCGCGGGTGCACCGGTGGACGCTCGACCTGGGGAACGGCACGGCGGAGGAGCGGCCGCTGGTCGACTCCATGACACTGGCGTCGGTCGACTCCCGGCGGGCAGGCCGCAGGCACCAGCTGATGTTCGGCTGCGCCCCCGGCGGGCGGGCGCTGGTCGGCCACGACCTCGCGGCCGGCAGCACGCAGGTGCGGGAGCTGGCCCCGGGCCGGCGCGCCGGTCAGCCGGTCTTCGTCCCCCGTGGCCGCGCCGAAGGGGACGGCTGGCTCGTGGTCCTCACGCAGAACGACGCGCAGCGGCGGAGCGAGCTGCTCGTGCTCGACGCGCTCCACCTGAACGGCCGGCCCCAGGCGGTGGTCCACCTCCCGGCCCTCCTGCCGACCGCGCGGCACACCACCTGGATGACCGTGCCCGCCGGACGTACGCACCGGCGGTGACCCCGCGCCCCGGGGGACCGCTCCGGCGCCGGACCGTCCGGAGGCCACAGCCCCCGCGGCGGGCTACAGCCCCTGCGCTCCACCCTGAAACGGCCCGTCGTTGCCCGGATCGCCCTGAACCGGGCCGTCCGAGGCGGTCTGGACGTGCACCGGCCCGCTGGAGGCCGGGCGGGCGGCGACGCTCGGGTGCACCGCGACGACCACCCGGTGATCGCGCCCGCCCTCGGCCGCCTCGTCGTGGTATTTGGCCACCAGCGCGGTGACGGCGCCCGCGAGCTCCTCGGCGAAGGCGGCGCGATCGGCCGCCGAGGCGAAACGCACCTGGCCGTCGATCGCGAAGGTCGCGACCCTCTTGCGGGCCTTGGCGGCGCCGGTGATCAACTCGCCCACATCGCGCACCATCCGGGAGGCCAGGGCCAGCAGCCAGCGCGCCGACAGCTGGTCCGGCGAACGCGCCGGGTCGGGCGCGACCGCGGCCAGCGCGGTCGGCGAGATCACGAACGACGCGGCCGTGGCCCGCATCACCCGCTCGGTGACATTGCCCTTCTTGCGCTCTTCGACCAGCTCCACCAGGCCGTGCCGCTCCAGCGCCTTGAGGTGGTAGTTCACCTTCTGCCTGGGCAGGCCGACCTTCGCGGCCAGCATCGTGGCCGAGGCGGCCCCTCCGGCCAGCTCGGCCAGGAGCCGGGTGCGGACCGGGTCCAGCGAGACCTCGGCCGCGGCCGGGTCCTCGATCACCGCCACTTCGAACATGCCATCACCGTCTCACCGACAATCTCCTTTGTCAAGGTAATTCAAACTGTCGGTCCATTCCGCTTAAACGGCGGCATCGCCCCACCCCCAAGATAGTTCGTGTTACGAATTCGCGCGGGGGCCGGCCTCTCGCTGGAACTTTGCGGGCATTCGCATGGGTTCGCCCCGGGCTCCTGATAACAGGTCTGTAAGAGCGGACTGCTACGGGCCACATACGGTGCGTGATTTTCGGCACGCTGGGGCAGATCAGACGTGACATGGGAGGCGAGATGCACGATGATCACGACTCGGCTCACCGGCGCGGCCCGAGCGCAGGCCCGCGTGGGCGCAGGCCGTACGCCGCTCCGGCGGACTCACCGCCTGAGCCGGCGGTGCCTCCGGAGGAGCCGAGGGCCGATCCCCCCGGGCGGCCCTACAGCAGCGCCGGCGACCCGTTCGTCTACGGATCACGGGTCAGCGTCGACATCCGGCCGGCCTGGCCGCCGCCGCCCCGGCCGCGGCCGATCCGGTCGCACCGGCCGCGGCCCTGGCCGTGGATCCCGGGCGACCGGCTCCTGCGGCCCGCGCTGGTCTGCGGGTTCCTCGCGGCCGCCGGGATCGGCATGTGGTCGTCCGGATGGTCGCCGGTGTCCGAACCGTCCACCGTCGAGGTCGCCGCGGCCCCCGCCCCGTCACGGATGGCCGGTCACGACACGGCGGTCGCTCCTGCGGAGGCGACCGCGCCGGACGCCGGTCACGTGCCCGCGGCCACCCCCTCGGCCACCTCCGGCGGCGCCCCGGCCAAGGCCGCCCGGAGCCGGAGAACGGCGCCGTCGCGCACGGTCGAGCAACCCCGGCGCCACGCGGCCCTCGACGCCCAGGCCGTTCACGGAGGGCAGGGCGGCCGGCGCCACCGGGAGTCCGCCGCGCCGAAGACCGTCCGGAAGCAGGCGCCCAGGAGCGTCAGGCCGAAGGCGCCGAAGGCCTCCACGTCCCCGAGGGCTCGACCGCCCGAGCCCCCCGGTGAGACCCGCACCTCCACGAACACCGGCAGCCCCAGCACGGGCACCGGCACCCCCGCGAAC
>NZ_NGFP01000396.1 GCF_002149035.1 Streptosporangium minutum | reverse complement strand
CGGCGGGGCAGGCCCGATTCGGCGCGATCGGGTTCGGGACGGGCGGGGTTCAGCGCGGCGGGCGCGGCGGGCTGGAAGAACTCCGCGGGCCGTTCGGTGAGCCGCTCGGCGGTGAGGGTGAGCGGCGAGGCGGTCTCGGCGAGCACCGTGCGGGGGAGGAGCACGATGGCCGTGGTGCCGCCGAACGGCGAGCCGCGCAGGAGGACCTGGATGCCGTGCCGGGCGGCGAGCTGGCCCACCACGAACAGGCCCAGCCGGTCGCTGTCGGCCAGGTCGAACTCCGGCGGGCTGGCCAGCCGCTCGTTGATCGCCGCGTACTCCATGGCGCTCAGGCCCAGGCCCCGGTCCTCCACCTCGATGGCGAATCCGTTGGCCACGACGTCACCGCGCACGGTCACCGTGGTCTGCGGCGGCGAGTAGATCGTGGCGTTCTCGATGAGCTCGGCGATCAGGTGGGTGATGTCGGCGACGGCCGTCCCGTCGAGCGAGGCGTCCGGCATCGGCGGCACGTTGACCCGGGTGTAGTCCTCCACCTCGGCGATCGCGGCTCTGACGATGTCGACGACGGCCACCGGATTACGCCAGGCCCGGCCGGGCGCGGCGCCGGACAGGATGATCAGACCCTCCGCGTGCCGCCGCATGCGGGTGGTCAGGTGGTCCAGCCGGAACAGGTCCTCAAGGCTGTCGGGGTCGGTCGCCCGGCGCTGCATGCTGTCCAGCAGGGTGAGCTGGCGGTGGAGCAGGCTCTGCTTGCGCCGGGCCAGGTTCACGAAGACCTGGCTGACGCCGCGGCGCAGGTTGGCCTGCCCGACGGCGGCCTCGACGGCGGTGTGCTGCACGGAGCCGAACGCGTGGGCCACGTCGCGGATCTCGATCGAGCCGCCCGCGACGATCGGCGGGGCCTCGGCCTGCACGTCCACCTCCTCGCCGCGCCGCAGCCGCTCCACGACGCGCGGGAGCCGTACGTCCGCCAGGTCCAGCGCCGCCGAGCGGAGTCCGGCCAGCTCGGCGGCCAGGCGGCGGCCGAAGCGGACCGAGATGATGATCGAGGCGATCACCGCGATCAGGCCGATCCCGCCGGCGACCGCGATCCGGGCCATGATGCCGGTGGCCACCGACTGGGTCCGGTCGGCCAGCATGTTGGAGGAGGCGAGGTTGAGCTGGTCGAGCCAGGTCGCGATCCCGTCCGTGGTCGCCTTCCAGTTGCGCGCCTCGGCGGGAAGGACGTCCCCCGTGGCCTCGGCGACGACCTTCTCCAGCGCGACGAACTTCTCGAAGGCCGTGGAGTCGAAGGTGTCCCGGTAGGGGCCGCCCAGCTCGGAGTCCAGGGCGGACAGCCCGCGCGTGTGCAGGAAGCGCCGGGTGGAGGCGTACTCGCCGAAGGCGGTGCGCTCCTCCGGGGTCATCCGGTAGTCGATCAGGGCCCCGCTGATCAGGGCGTTCTCCCGGGCGATCATCTCGCGGGCGTTTCCCATCGACTTCATGGCCGAGGCCTGCTGGAAGATCGCCAGGTCGGGGACCGCGGCGAGCTGGTCGTAGAGCAGGAAGACCGAGTCCAGGATCCGGTTGTAGTTCGACAGCACCTCAAGCCGGGTGTTCTGGCCGCTGTCGATGCCGGCGCGGACGGCCGGGAGCCGGTCGAGCTGGTGGAGCAGCGACTCCAGCGAGGAGCGCAGCTCCGGACCGTGGGAGTCGTCGGCGAGGGCGGCGTCGCGGAACTTGTCGACCGATCGGTCGGTGCGGCCGCGCTGCTGGCCGATCCCGCTGGTGAGAACCCGGGAGGTGATCGCCACCGAGGACTGCGCCCGCTCGGCCTGGAGCTGCAGCCCCAGATCGGTGGAGGTGACGCCGATGGTCTGGTAGACGCTGTTCGCCTGGAGCAGGGCGGCCCCGTCACCGACGGTCAGGTTGAGGACGAAACCCCACAGCGCGCTCAGGGAGAGCAGGGGTAAGAGCAGCAGCAAGAAGATCTTTAACCGAATTGACCGGTTTCCAGAGCCCATGCCCACTCGTCCCAACTTCTGAGTGTGTGGAGGCTCGCGCTGCTTGGGATTGATACGCCTCCGGAAGATCGCACAGGAGACTAGCACCGATAAGGTTTTTGCGCAGTGGAGGATCTGATGATTAGTGTGATTACCGGGGCTAGTGCCGGAATCGGCGCGGCCGCCGCCGTGGAGCTCGCCAGGCGTGGGCAGCAGGTTGTCCTGGTCGGCCGCGACCCCGCCAAGACAGCCCGGGCGGCCGACCGGGTGAAGGCCGTGTCGGGAACGCTCCCGGATACGTTCACCTGCGACTACACCTCGCTCGAAGACGTGCGCCGGCTCGGCGCGGAGCTGCTCTCCCGATACGGCCGGATCGACGTTCTGATCAACAACGCGGGTGTCATGACCACCGAACGGACGCTCACGCGCGACGGTCACGAGACGATGATCCAGGTGAACCACCTGGCGCCCTTTCTCCTGACCAGCCTGCTGCTGGAACGGGTGACCGGCCGGGTGATCACCACCTCGTCCCGCGCGGGCAAGACCGGGCGCCTGGATCCGGCCGACCTGAACCGGGACCGGCGGCGGTGGAGCGGCTGGCTGCAGTACGGCGACTCCAAGCAGGCCAACGCGCTGTTCACGGTGGAACTGGCCCGGCGGCTCTCCGGGACGGGCGTGACCGCCACCTGCTTCCACCCGGGCGTGATCAAGACGGAGTTCGCCGCCAGGACGTTCATGATGTGGATGGTGAAGAACATCCCCGGCATGGGCCAGACCGCCGAGCAGGGCGCGAGCACCATGGTCCACCTCGCCACCCACCCGGACGGCGCCGCCCATCCGGGCCGCTACTTCGCCGCGAGCGCCCCCGCGGCCGTCCCCAGGGGGATGACCGACCCGGCGCTGGCCCGGTCCCTCTGGAACGCCAGCGCCGCGGCCGTCGGCGTCCCCGCCGGGGCGTAGCGCCGCTCACACCATGAGCCGAGGCGGCGCCGGCGGATCGGGGCGGCCCCGGCCGGGAAGGTCGCAGCGGGTCACCGGAGTGCCGGCCGGCGGGGCAGGGGGTTCACAGGCCCGCCAGCCCCTTGCCCGCCGTGGCGAGCCCGCCGGCCAACGCGAGCAGCAGCACTATCCGCCGGGCACGACTCTCCGGCACGCGTCCCGCGAGCGCCGTACCGGTGACGACGCCCGCGGCGATCCCGGCCCCGGCCAGCAGCCACGCGGGGGTTGTGAGCTGGGGCAGTCCCTTGGCCGTGAGGGAGAGCGCGTTGACCACGACCCCGTAGAACTGCGCGTTCGGCACGAACTCCCGTACCGTCCACCCCGCGTTCACCGCGTACAAAGACACCGCGGGGCCACCCACTCCGGCCGAGGAGTTCATGAACCCGCTCGCGGCACCGGCGGCCAGCGCGCCCTTGGCGCCGCGCAGAGCGGGCATCCGGACGCCACGCATCACCAGCAGCACGACCGCGCTCACCAACGTCCCCATGCCGATCAGGAGCACGGGCGCCGGCAGGCGTGCGGCCACCAGGGCTCCGACCGGCACGGTGCACCCGGCCGCGATGACCAGCGGCAGCATCGCGACCAGGCGGACCTGCCGCCACTCGGTGGCGAGTCCGATCGCGCTGATGGCGCCGGCCGCGCAGTTCGAGAGCGCCACGCCCTCGGCCGGGCCGAGAAGCACCACCAGAGCAGGCACGGCCACAAGCGCGAAGCCGACACCCGCCAGCCGCTGTACGGACGCGCCCACCAAGATGACGCCACCCAGCAGGAGATCGGCGGCCCAGTCACTCGTCACCGGCGGCTCCCTGCGGACGACCTCGTGAATCGATCCCCAGCCTCATGCATGGGACAGGCGTCCTCAACGGCTTTTCGGCCTCTGGAGACGGCGGGGCACCCGGGGACCGGGGAGTCGCCGGCCACACCCGTCCCCGCACGCGCTGACATCCGCCGTGTCCACGGGTGTACGGAGCATGGTCTCTGCGAAAAGATGGCGCGATGAACGCTCCCGCGACCGGAATACGCCTGCCCTGGCACGTCGTGCCCGAGCAGATCCGCCAGGCTGTCGAGACCCGGCTGGGGGGACACGTCGCCGACGCGGTGACACAGACCGGAGGGTTCTCACCGGGCGCCGCCGTACGGCTCACGCTGGCCGACGGGCGGCGTGCGTTCGCCAAAGCCGTCGGTCCCGAGCCGAACCCGTTCAGCGCCGACATCTACCGGGCCGAGGCCCGCATCGCCGCCGCGCTTCCCGCCGGGGTGCCGGCCCCGAGGCTGCTGGCCTCGTTCGACTCCGGAGGCTGGGTCGCGCTGCTGTTCGAGGACGTGGAGGGGCACCCGCCCGCCGACCCGTGGCGGGCCGACGAACTGGAGCGAGTACTGGACGCTCTGGGCCGGCTGGCCGTCGCGCTGAGCCCGTCCCCGATCCTCGTGCCGTCCGCGGAGCAACAGTTCGATGAGCAGTTCCGGGGGTGGCGGCGCCTGGTGGCAGCCCGTGAGACGGGTGCGGACGACCTGGCCGGGCTCGACCCGTGGGCGGTGCGTCACCTGGACGCGCTGGCGGATCTGGAGTCGCGGTGGCCGGCGGCGATCAAGGGGGACAGCCTGGTCCACGGTGACATCCGGGCGGACAACCTGCTGCTCACCGCCGACGAGGTGATGGTCGTCGACTGGCCGTGGGCGTTCGTCGGAGCCGCCTGGTTCGACGTGCTGCAGATGCTGCCCAGCGTGCGGATGCAGGGCGGCCCGCCGTCCGAGGAGCTTTTCGTCGCCCACCCGGTCGGACGGGGCGCCGACCCGGTGGCGGTGACCACCGTGCTGGCCGCGCTCACCGGGTATTTCGTCCAGGCGTCCCGCCAGCCCGATCCGCCGGGTCTGCCCACCCTGCGTGCCTTTCAGGGAGCCCAGGGCGGAGCCGCCCTGGAGTGGCTGCGCGTCCGTACGGGTTGGGCCTGAGGCATGCCGTGATCGCTCCTTTCCCGCGGCCCGCTCACGCCTGGAGTTCCCCGACCGCGCGGTAGGCGGCGGTGATCGCCGCGTCGGCGTAGGCGGCCGGTACCGAGTCGGAGTTGGCGATCGCGATCCGGCCGGCCCGCCGGCGGGCCACGGCCGCGGGGAACGGCCCCTCGGGGTAGAAGTCGAGGTTCCACGGGGTGGCGTACTCGGGCGCGTAGCCGTGGCCCCACCGGTTGACCGTGATCGCCTGGATGTCGCGGGCCGGGTCGAATCCGCTCGGGCCGAGCAGCCGGGTGAGCTGGTCGCGGATGCTGTACTCCAGGTAG
>NZ_NGFP01000395.1 GCF_002149035.1 Streptosporangium minutum | reverse complement strand
CAGTTGCAGCGCCACCTTCCCCGGCGGACATTCCGCCGGGGAAGGTGGCGCTGCAACTGCTCGACTGGCTGCCGTTCGTCTCGGCGGACTCGGGGCTGGCGCCGGTCGAGCAGGGCCTGCTGGCGGAGATCCGGCTGCCCAGGGTCCTGCTCGGTGCGATCGTCGGCGGCCTGCTGGCCATCGCGGGCGCCGGGTACCAGGGCGTGTTCCGCAACCCGCTGGCCGACCCCTACCTCCTGGGAGCCGCCGCGGGAGCCGGTCTCACGACCACGATGGCGATCGTGTTCATGAAAGGCGACGAAACGGCCCTCCCCATCCCGGCCGCCGCGTTCGCGGGGGCCATCGGCGGCGTCCTGCTCGCCTACGCGCTGGGCAACGTCGCGGGCCGGGGCGGGGGCATCGCCACGCTGGTCCTCGCCGGTGTGGCCGTCTCGTCCTTCCTCACCGCCATCCAGACCTTCCTGCAGCAGCTCAGAGTGGACGAGCTCCAGCGCATCTACGCCTGGATCCTCGGCGACGTCGGCGGAGGCTGGAGCCAGATCGCGCTGGTAGCCCCGTACGCCGTGGTCTCAGTGGTGATCATGCTGCTCCACGGCAGGCTGCTCGACGTGCTCTCGGTCGGCGACGACGAGGCGGTCAGCCTCGGCCTCAACGTCGCCCGCGTCCGGCTCGTCGTGCTGCTCGCCGCCTCCCTGGCCACCGCCGCGGCCGTCGCGGTGAGCGGGCTGATCGGCTTCGTCGGCATCGTGGTCCCGCATGTGGTCCGCCGCCTGGCCGGGGGCTCGTACCGGACGGTGCTCCCGCTCTCGCTGATCGGCGGCGCCGCCTTCCTGGTCCTCGCCGACCTGATCGCCCGGACCGTGCTGGCCCCGGCCGAGCTGCCCATCGGCGTGGTCACCGCCTTCGTCGGCGCGCCGTTCTTCATCGTGGTGCTGCGCGTGACCAGGCGGGTGGAGACGTGAGCGGGCGGGGAGGCGCGCACGGCGCGCCCGCCCATCCGGGCCCGGGCCGCGGGACGAGCGGGCCGCGGGACGAGCGGACGTGGGGCGAGCGGGTGCGGGACCAGAGGGTGCGGGACGGGGAGATCGGGTGAGTCACGTCAGGGTGAGGGACCTCGCCGTCGTCCTGGAGACGCGGACCGTGCTGTCCGGCGTCGGTTTCGAGGTGCGCGGCGGCGACTGGCTGGCCGTCATCGGGGCCAACGGCGCCGGCAAGTCCACGCTGCTCAGGGCGCTCGCCGGGGTGCTGCCGTGCTCCGGCGAGGTGCTCATCGACGACACGCCCGTCCGCAGGCTCAGGGCGAGGGACCGGGCCCGGCTGCTCGCCTACGCCCCGCAGGCCCCGGCGCTCCCGGTCGACATGACCGTGTTCGACTACGCCCTGCTGGGCCGCACGCCGTACATCCCCTATCTGGGCAGGGAGAGCCGCCGGGACCGCGAGGTGACGGCGTCGGTGCTGGAGCGGCTCGACCTGTCGTCGTTCGCCTCCCGCACGCTGGGCCACCTGTCCGGGGGCGAGCGCCAGCGCGTCGTGCTCGCCAGAGCGCTGGCCCAGCAGGCTCCCGTGCTCCTGCTCGACGAGCCCACCACCGCCCTTGACCTGGGACACCAGCAGCAGGTCCTGGAACTCCTCGACCGCCTCCGCCTGGCCGACGGGCTGACCGTGGTCACGACCCTGCACGACCTGAGCCTCGCCGGCCAGTACGCCGACTCGATGATGCTGATCGCCGGGGGCCGGGTGGCGGCATCCGGCGCCCCGGCCGAGGTGCTGACGGAGAGACTGATCGGCGAGCACTTCGACGCCCGCGTCCGTGTCGGGACCGGCGCCGGAGGCAGGCCCGAGGTCCATCTGGAACGCCCTTGACGTCCGGCCTCCGTGCCGGGACCGGCCCTGATCGCCGGCCCGGAACCCGATGGGAGTGCCTGTGAAGCTGAGCCACCGCGACGAGGACGGGGCCCGGCTGGCCTCGCTGCTGTGGGAGTTCGGCCCCGGCTGGCGGGCGATCTCCTCGGCGATGGTCGGCGGCGGCATCGGCCCGGCCGAGTGGGTGCTCAACGCCCAGGTGATCGGCGGCTACGCGCGGATGGACCCGGTGGACCACCTGCTGGAGATGGCCCCGCCGGGGCCCGGCGTCGGCATGCTGACCGCGGCGTCGGTGGATCACTTCACCCGGGCGGCCGACGGGGGAGCGGAGGCGGTGGCGACCGTCGGGCTGCGGGTCCCCACCTGGGCCGCCGCCCCCGACGGTGCCGCCGATCCCGAACTCGCGCCCATGTATCTGCCGGGGACGGTCAACATCATCGTCGCCGTGCCGGTCGCGATGAGCGACGCCGCCCTGGTCAACGCGGTCATGACGGTGACCGAGGCCAAGTCCCAGGCGCTGCTGGAGGCCGGTTTCGCCTGCACGGGCACGGCCTCCGACGCCGTCTGCGTGGCCGTGCGCGGCGACGGTCCCGAGGAACTGTTCGGCGGCCCCCGGTCGCTCTGGGGCGCCCGGGTCGCCCGAGCGGTCCACGACGCCGTACGGCGGGGCGCCCTCGACTGGGCCGACCGGAACGACATCACTCTGAAGAGCCATCTGATTACGGAAAGTACTGCCTGAGAGGGGTGGGGACGCCGATACTGGGACGATGACCGTTGAGAAGACCCCCATGAGGATCGAGCGACCGGCCGCGCACATGATCCGGACGGTTCTGCCGGGCAGGCCGCCGTTCACCGTCGCCGACCTGCTCCGGTTCCCCGACGACGGGAACCGCTACGAACTCTTCGAGGGAAGCCTCCTCGTGAGCCCGCCCCCCACCCCGGTGCACCAGCTCGTGGTCATGCGTCTGGTGCGGCTCCTGGAGGACGCGGGCGGGCCGGATCTCGCGCCGGTCCCCCGGATCAACCTGCGCGTCGGCAAGGCCGACTTCCTCGTCCCGGACGTCGCCGTCCTGCCGAGCGGTCTGGCGGCCGGCACGGAAGCGGCGTTCGCCCCCCAGGACGTGGTGCTCGCGGTCGAGGTGGTGAGCCCGCACACCCGCAGGCGCGACCGCGTCATGAAGCCCAGCGCCTACGCCGACGCCCGCATCCCGTTCTACTGGCGGGTGGAGCCCGCCGAGGGGCCGGCGGTCTACGTCCACGAGCTGGACGGAGAGGGCTACCGCCTCGTCCGGAGGTGCGAGGCCGGGCGGGTCGCCACGGTCACCGCGCCCTTCCGGATGAGCTTCGACCCCGCGGAGCTCGCCCGGCCGCGCGCATAGCCGCGGCCCGCGTGCCCGTCCGGCAGCGCCGCAGAGGCCGCCGCCGGAGCCCGGCCCGAGGTCACCCCTCCTCTCGCATGACCGTGCCGTCCGCCCGTACGGCGACGCCGTAGTCGGTGAGCGCGCCCCGGGCGGTGATCCTCCCCGTCCTGAGGTCGGCCTCGATCTCGTCGAGCGGCCGGTCGTACGGCGAGCCGATGCCCCCGCCCCCCGTCGTCTCGATCACGAACGCCTCTCCGGCGGCGAAGAGGGCGTTGTTCACCTTGGAGCCCAGGCGTTCGAGCGAGCCGTCCGGGTGCCGCCGGTAGAAGCCGCCGACCCGCCCCGGCAGGCCGCCCGAACGGCCGGGCGGGGCGTTGCGCAGCCGGTCGCCGCGGGTGGTGACGTGGGCGTCGGCCAGGAAGCGGATCACCGTCCGGGAGCCCAGCCCGCCGCGGTGGCGGCCCGGTCCGCCCGAGTCGGGGACGGTCTCCACCGACTCCACGATCAGCGGGCAGCGGGTCTCGACCGGCTCGGCCTGGGGGACCGAGTTGCGGCCGATGCCGAAGTGGACGCCCGTCGAGTCCGGCCCGTCCTTGCCCTGCCGGGCGCCGACCCCGCCGAAGTCATAGGACAGGTGGATCCAGTACGGCGCCCGCACGGCCGCGATGGAGAAGGGCTGCAGGATCCCGCTCGCCGCGATCGCCCGGTCCGGCATCGCGTCCGACAGCGCCTGGAAGATCGCCTCCATCGCCGCGTAGACGGGCACGAACCGGCCCCCGCAGGGGTAGGGGGAGCAGGCGTTCAGCAGCGAGCCCGGCGGCAGCCGTACCTCGATCGCCCGCAGGCAGCCGTCGTTCATGGCGATGGACGGGTCCAGGAAACACCGCACCGCGAACACGGCGGCGGCCAGCGACTGCGACGACGAGGAGTTGATCGCCGCGGGGACCTGGGGGCCGGTGCCGTCGAAGTCGAGTACGGCCCCCGCCCCGGGCTCCAGGACGACCGCGACCCTGACCGTGTGCGTGGTGCCGGGGTCGATGCCGTCGTCGTCTATCAGGTAGGAGGCCTCGTAGCGGCCGGCCGGGAGCGCGGCCAGGGCCGTGCGGGTCCTGGTCTCGGTGTAGTCCAGGTAGTCGTCGATCCTCCCGGCGAGCCCGGCCGGGCCGTACTCGGCGACCAGCGCCTCGACCCTGGCGGCGGCGACGGCGGTGCCCGCGATCAGCGCCCGCACGTCGCCCATGACCTTGTCCGGGGTGCGGCTGTTGGCCCGCAGGATCGCCTCGACCGTGGCCTCGACGCCCCGCTCGGTGGCCAGCCTGACGGGCGGGAGCTGCAGGCCCTCCAGGAAGATGTCGGTGGCCAGCGGCGCCATGCCGCCCGCGGACAGGCCGCCGAGGTCGGAGACGTGGATCATCGTGGCGGTGAAGTAGGCGGGGACGCCCTCGACGAAGACGGGCCGGTAGACGAGCAGGTCGTTGGTGTGCACGCCGCCCCGGTAGGCGTCGTTGAGCACGAACACGTCGCCGGGGCGCATGGTCCCGGCGGGGATGTCGGCCAGCAGCTCCGGCAGCGCCACCTTGAGCGCCATGCTGTTCATCAGCGTGGTGGCCATCGACTGCGCGATCAGGCGCCCGTCCGCGTCGAGGATCGCCGCCGACGCGTCCGACCCCTCGACGATGAACGTGGAGTAGGCCGACCGCACCACCACGATGCTGGCCTCCTCCGCGGCCACCACCAGCGCGTTCCGCAGCACCTCGGCGGTCAGCGCGTCGCGGGCGCCCCCGCCTCCGCGAGGAGCGGGGCCGTGAGAGGCCGGCTCACCCGTCCTGCGGGACGCGGTGTCGTCCGTTC
The DNA here is from genome assembly GCF_002149035.1 of Streptosporangium minutum. GTDB lineage: Bacteria > Actinomycetota > Actinomycetes > Streptosporangiales > Streptosporangiaceae > Streptosporangium > Streptosporangium minutum. The sequence goes on along the minus strand of NZ_NGFP01000395.1, from coordinate 242 downwards.
CGGTCGCCGGGGTGCCGTTCACCTGGCCGCCTCCGTCAGGATCACGCTCATGGCCTCCGCGAGCCGGGCCGTCCATCCGGGGGGCACCACGATCGTCGACTCGGCGTCCTCGACGATCGCCGGCCCCGTGACCTCTTCGAGGCCGGCCCGGGTGAACACCGGCGCCTCCACGTACCCGCCCGCCTCGGGGAAGTAGGCGCTGCGCCTCCTCCCGGGGCGCGCGGCCCCGCCGCCCGCCGTAC
>NZ_NGFP01000394.1 GCF_002149035.1 Streptosporangium minutum | reverse complement strand
ATGTAGGGGGAGTCGTCGGACCAGCCGACTTCGATGAGTTTGGCGGTGTGGGCGCCGGAGACGCGTTTGGCGGCGTGGAGTCCGTTGGTGATCTGCTCGCGGGCCTGGGGGGTGGCTTCCGGGCGGGGGGCGAGCACGCGGATGACGCGGAGGGTGTCGTCGTCGGGCAGGTGGCCCAGGTACACGGCCTGCTGAGGGTCCTGGCCGAGCCGCCCGACGAGGATGTGGACGCCTACGCGTTCCGGATCCTCCGGCAGTAATGGGTTGAAATCCCCCATTGCAATCCTTCCACCTCAGCTACCGATAAAGCCGCTAATAAGTTGTTCTATGGCTATCAAAGCAAATATCGACCCTGACGTTCACCGATTTCACATGTCTTTCACGATCTGTTATCCAGGGCTCCCGGCTGCCACCTGCGGCGACGTCCCGCCGGAATCGTGACGCTACCCAGGGCGATCATGATGACGGCGGCGAGCGACAGCAGGGCGATCCACGTGGCGACCGAGATGCTCCGGGTGTCCTCCGGCGGCGCCTGCCGGATCGCGTCGGCCGCCAGCGGGGCGGGCTCCGGCGGCGCGAGCGCCACCGCCTCCGACGACAGGATCGCCGAGACGGCCTGCAGCGGGTTGACCATCCCCTTGCCGGTGCCGGTGCCCGAGCCGCCGTCCGCGGTCAGCGCGATGCGCCGTACCACCTCCGCCTGGGTCAGCTCCGGATAGCGGGAGCGGACCAGCGCGGCGACTCCGGACACGTACGCCGCGGCGAAGCTGGTGCCCTCCTGTTTCTCCGCGTAGACCTGGAAGGGCCAGGGGGTGGTGAGGTCCGTGCCGGGAGCCAGCACGGTGACGGGCGTGATCGCGTTCGAGGAGTCGGCTCTGCGCCCGTCGGGACCGGCGGAGCCGACGGACAGCACCCCGGGATAGGAAGCCGGATAGGCGGGCACGGGAGAGCCGTCGTCCTTGTTGACGTTGCCGGCCGCGGCGACCACCACCACGTCCTTGGACAGCGCGTAGGCGATGGCGTTGCTCAGGTCGGGCTGGTCGGCCGCCTGAGTCGACACGTTGATCACGTCGGCGCCGAGCTCGACGGCCTTGGCGACGGCCTGGACCAGCATGCCGATCTCTCCGCTGCGCTCCACGGTGTATTTGACGGAGACCAGCTTCACCGCCGGCGCGACCCCGGAGAAGAGGACCCGGTCGCGCGGGACGGCGGCGATGATGCCCGCCACCGCGGTGCCGTGGCCGTAGCAGTCGCGCGGCCCGGTGCCGGTGACGTCCTCCGCGCGGGCCCCCCTCAACTGGGGATGCGTGGTGTCCAGGCCGCTGTCGAGGACCGCGACGGTCACCCCGGCGCCCTTGGTCAGCCGCCACACCTCGGGCAGGTTGAGCCGCTTCTGGCCCCATGACTCCGCGATGCTCACCGTGCCGCGCTCGGGGGCGCACTTCTCGGGCGCCGTCGCGGCGGACGCGACCGCCGGAGCCGCCGGCACCGTGATCGCCGTCAGCAGCGACACCGCGGCGAGCATCCGACCGATCACCATGTGTTCCCCCAATGCGGGTGAAAGACCGCCAGAACCTTACTCAACTTGATCAAGCGTTGTCACGACGGGACGGGCCACGCGCGACCGCTCGGGTGAGCGGCGGCGCCCGGCGGTCCTAAGCTGGCTGTCGTGAACGACCGAGGCGGGCGGGCCGGCAGGCACGCCGGTGATCGATCGTTCTCCGACGTGTGTGGCTGGGAGCGGGCATGAGCGAATATCCGTGGGGTGAGGCGACCGCCACCGGCGTCGGGTCGCACCCGGGGGCGGACCACGCGGAGGCGATCAGGGTCGTCTTCGGAGAGCTGCCCGCGCTGCCGTACCTGCCGGAGCTGCCCGCGCGCGGGGTGGGCGCCGACCTGATCGGGCGCACCGCGTCGCTGCTGGTGGAGCTGCCGGTGGAGGTGCAGCCGTCCGGCTGGCGGTTCGCCGACCGTCCGGGGCGCGACTTCAAGCGGGCCCGCGACCACCTCGTACGCGACCTCGACGCGCTGGAGGAGGCGGCCCAGGGATACGAGGGGCCCTTCAAGATCCAGGTGTGCGGGCCGTGGACGCTGGCCGGGGCGGTCGAGCTGCGCCACGGCGACAAGACGCTCGCCGATCCCGGCGCCGTGCGCGACCTGGTGGGTTCCTTCACCGAAGGGCTCGCCGCGCATGTCGCCGACGTGCGCCGCAGGGTGCCGGGTGCCTCGCAGATCGTGGTCCAGCTCGACGAGCCCGGCCTGCCCGGCGTCCTCGCCGGCACGGTGCCGACCGCGTCGGGTTTCGGGCGGCTGGCCGCCGTCGAGGCCCCGATCGCCGCCGAGCGGCTCAGGGCGGTCCTGCCCGAGGGCGCGTTCACGGTCGTGCACTGCTGCGCCCCCGGCGTGCCCTTCGGCGTGCTCCGCGCGGCGGGCGTCGACGGCGTCTCGCTGGACGCCTCCCTGCTCAGACGGCGCGACGAGGACGCGATCGGGGAGGCGATCGAGGCCGGGACGGCCTTCTTCCTCGGCGTGGTGCCGGGCGTCGACTCCCGGCTGCCCGACGTCGACGTGGTCGCCAAGCCCGCCGTCGAGCTCTGGCGCCGTCTCGGCTTCCCCGTCGCCACCCTGGCCTCGCAGGTCGTGCTCACCCCCGCCTGCGGCCTGGCCGGAGCCTCGCCCGCCTATGCCAGGGCGGCTCTGGCCAAGGCGCGGGAGGCGGCCCGCGTGCTGAGAGACGACCCCGGGGAGTGACCACGGCCGGCGCCTCCGGGCAAGGGGGTGTCCGACGACGTCAGGAGGGCCGGGCCGGTCCGCCGCGACGCCCGCGCGGCGTGGCGGGAAGCCACCCCGTTTACGCGGGGGAGGAGTCACCTCCGGGTAAGGCCGCCGCGGGATGTCGGTGCCCGGCGATAGCGTTTCCCCCGGTTGGATCGATGAGGGGAGAGCTGGCGATGGGTGCTGAGGTCGAGGGTGTGCCGGTGGCGGCGCTGGATCGGCACGCGGAGCTGACCGAGCTGGTCGAGCAGGCCAACTGGCGCTATCACGTGCTCGACTCGCCCACCGTGAGCGACGCCCAGTACGACACGTGGATGCGCGAGCTGCGCGGCATCGAGGAGGAGCACCCGAGCCTGCGCACGCCCGACTCGCCCACGCAGAAGGTCGGCGCGCCGATCTCCAGCGATTTCACGCCGGTCGCCCACCTGCAGCGGATGGAGAGCCTGGACAACGCGTTCAACGCCGACGACCTCGCCTCCTGGCAGGCACGGGCCGAACGGCTGGCCGAGCGCGACCCGGCCCCCTACCTGTGCGAGCTGAAGATCGACGGCCTGGCCATCGCCCTGGTCTACGAGAAGGGCCGCCTGGTCCGGGGCGCGACCCGGGGCGACGGGCGCGTGGGCGACGACGTGACGGCCAACGTGCGCACCGTCGCCGGCGTGCCGCACCGCCTGGCCGGTGACGACGTGCCCGACCTGGTGGAGATCCGGGGCGAGGTCTACATGCCCGTCGAGGGGTTCGTGAAGCTCAACGAGCAGCTCGGCAAGGCGGGCAAGGCGCCGTTCGCCAACCCGCGCAACTCCGCCGCCGGCTCGCTGCGGATGAAGGACCCGCGGATCACCGCGCAGCGCCCGCTGCACCTGATCGTGCACGGCGTCGGCAGGTGGGAGGGGACCGCCCTGCCCCGGACCCAGTCCGGGGTCTACGAGCGGCTCCGGGAGTTCGGCCTGCCGGTCAGCGATCTCTACAAGGTCGTCGACGACCTCGACGGCATCAACGCCTTCATCGAGTTCTACCGCGAGCACCGCCACGACCCGGCCTACGAGATCGACGGCGTCGTGGTGAAGGTGGACCGCATCGAGCTCCAGAACAACCTCGGCTCCACCAGCCGGGCGCCCCGCTGGGCGATCGCCTACAAATACCCGCCCGAGGAGGTCAACACCAAGCTCCTGGACATCCAGGTGGGGGTGGGCCGGACCGGCCGGGTCACGCCGTACGGCGTCATGGAGCCGATCGTCGTGGCCGGTTCCACGGTCGAGCGCGCCACGCTCCACAACGGCTCGGAGGTCGCGCGCAAGGGCGTGCGCATCGGCGACACCGTGGTGCTGCGCAAGGCGGGCGACGTCATCCCCGAGATCGTCGGGCCGGTCGCGGACCTGCGTGACGGCACCGAGCGCGAGTTCACGATGCCGACGCACTGCCCGGAGTGCGGCACCGCGCTGGCCTACGAGAAGGAGGGCGACGCCGACCTGCGCTGCCCCAACACCAGGGCGTGCCCCGCCCAGCTCCGCGAGCGGATCTTCTTCGCCGCCGGGCGCAAGGCCCTCGACATCGAGGGCCTGGGCTACGTGGCGGCCACCGCGCTGACCCAGCCGCTGCCGCCCCAGGAGCCCCCGGTCCGCACCGAGGCCGACCTGTTCGACCTGACCATCGAGCGGCTGCTGCCGATCCGGTCGGTCGTCCGCGACCCCGACACCGGCCTGCCCAAGACCGACCCGGAGACGGGTGATCCCAAGGTCGTCTCCTTCTTCGCCAACCAGAGCGGCGAGCCGAGCAAGAACGCCGAGAAGATGCTGGAGGAGCTGGAGAAGGCCAAGGACCAGCCGGTCTGGCGGGTCCTGGTCGCGCTCTCCATCCGGCACGTCGGACCGCCCACCGCCCAGGCCATCGCCGCCGAGTTCCGCTCGATCGACGCGATCGCGGCCGCCTCGGAGGAGGAGCTCGCCGCCGTCGAGGGCGTCGGTCCCCGGGTGGCCGCCGCGATCCGCGACTGGTTCGAGGTCGACTGGCACCGGGAGATCGTCGACCGCTGGAAGGCCGCGGGGGTCCGGATGGAGGACGAGGCGCCCACGGATCAGCTCCCGCAGACCCTGGCCGGGCTCACCTTCGTGGTGACCGGCACGCTGGAGGCCTTCACCCGCGACGAGGCGGGCGCGGCCCTGGCGGGCCGGGGCGGCAAGGTGTCGAGTTCGGTGTCGAAGAAGACCTCCTTCCTGGTCGCGGGGGAGAACGCCGGATCCAAGTTCGACAAGGCGGTCAAGCTCGGCGTGCCGATCCTCGACGAGGAGGGCCTCCAGGTCCTGCTGGCCGAGGGGCCGGAGGCGGCGGCCGGGCTGGCGGTCCAGCCGGAGGAGTGACCGGGCGGCTGGCCGGGCCGGTGAGGTGGCCAGTTACGGGAGCCGGGTCGGTGAGGTGGCCGGTCGGCCGGTCGGGCCGATGAGGTGACCGGCGGCGGGAGTACGGCCGGCGGTCGAGCCGGAGGAGTGACCGGCCAGGGTCTGCGGGAGCTGATCCGTGGGCGCCTCGTCCTCCATCCGGACCCCCGCGGCCTTCCAGCGGTCGACGATCTCCCGGTGCCAGT
>NZ_NGFP01000393.1 GCF_002149035.1 Streptosporangium minutum | reverse complement strand
GGAGACCAGGTCGGCGGGGGGACCGGCGGAGATCAGATCGTCCATGAGCTGCCCGGCCAGCCGCCGGGTCCACGGCCGCAGGGCCTCCACCCGGCGTGCCGTGAAGTGCCTCGTGGCGGTACGGCGCAGCCGGGCGTGCTCGGGGCCGTCCATGCCGAGCAGGACGTCGGGGCCCGGGTTGGAGGCGCCCATCTGCGGTGCGCCGGGCAGCTCTGCCGCCGCCCGGCTGAAACGCGGGTCCGCGAGCACCTGTTTGACGTCCTCGTAACGGGTGACCAGCCAGGCACGGTCGCCGGTCGGCAAGGTGACCAGGGTGACGGGCGCCTCCTCGCGCAGGCGGGCGAGCTCGGGGGGCTGCGTGATTCCGGGGGGAAATGTGAACGGGAAATTCCCGGGGTCCTCAGTGGTCATCGGTGTGTCCGTCTCCTTTTGACTGTGAATTTTTCACAGAGTCAAAGGGGAAGCGCTCCAGTTCATCTGGAGCCCGACATGATTTCCGGTTCATCGATCCGGGCGGAACGGTTCCGGCCGGGTTCTCCACCGGTTCTCGAGCTGCGCTGGTGCCGCGACGGTGACAATGAGCGGCATGACGGCGATCGTGATCACCGGTGGTACCCGAGGCATCGGGCAAGGTCTCGCCCGCGCGTTCGCCGCCCGCGGCTGCCGGGTCGTGATCTGCGGACGTTCCGAGGAGAGGGCGCGCTCGGCTGCCGGCGCGCTCGGCCCCGGAGTGCTCGGCGTGCGGGCCGACGTCACCTGCCGGCCGGACCTGGAACGGCTCTGGGAGAAGGCCGAAAAGGAGTTCGGCCGGGTCGACCACTGGATCAACAACGCCGGTGTCGCGCTCGCGCCGCGGCTGCTGTGGGACGTCCCCGAATCCGACATCCGCAAGGTCGTCGAGGTCAACATGATCGGGGCCGTCAACGGCAGTGCCGTGGCGGCCGAGCGGATGCTCACCCGCGGCGGAGGTTTTCTCTGGAACATGGTCGGATTCGGCAGTAACGGCAGGATCTCCCGTGGAATGGCGCTCTACGGATCGACGAAAAGGGCACTGGCTTATGTGCACGACACCCTGGTGCTGGAGACCAGGGGAACGCCGGTCCGGGCCGGGCTGCTCTCGCCGGGCATGGTGGTCACCGAACTGGTCGCCGACAACGACCTACGCGCCGACCTGCGGGGCCGCAGGCAGCAGCTGTACTACGAGGTGCTCTCCGACCCGCTGGACGTCGTCGCGCCCTGGATGGCCGAGCGCATCCTGTCCGCCCGGCGCAACGGGGCGAGGGTCGAGCGGCTCACCACCCCGAAGGCACTGGGTCGGCTGGCCGGAGCGCTGCTCCGAGGACGTGTCCGGCCCGGCCGCAAGGCGCCCTGACCGCGCCCGGCACCACCCCCATCGACGCGGACCCAGCAGGAGGCCAGGCCCTATGTCGGAGATCGCCGGTTGGGTGGACTTCGAAGGCGGACCCGCCACGGCGGGCGCCGTGGTCACCGAGATGACCCGGGCCCTGGCCATGGGGGAGTGCGGCGACCTCCGGCTGTGGTCGGGTCCCGGGGGCGCCCTCGGACTGCGCGACGCCCGTTCACACGGCACGGCCGGCCGGGCACTGCTCGACGCGCGTGGCGCGCGCGGCCCGGCGGTCATCGCCTTCGGGGGCGCCTGCGACAACCGCGCGGAGCTGCGCGGCCTGCCCGGCCGCCCGGACGGCCAGGGCGACGCGGCGGCGGTGCTGCACGCCTACCGGGTGCTCGGCGGCCGCTTCACCGAACGCCTGCGCGGCTCCTACGCCTTCGCCCTCTGGGAGCCTCAGGACGCCGCGCTGACGCTGGTCCGGGACCGGCTGGGCACCCGCCCGCTCTACTATCTGGAGCTCGCCACCGGCGTGGTCTTCGCCTCGCGGCCAGAGGCCGTACTGGCACATCCGGCGGCGCACTCGGCACTCGACGAAGACGGCCTGCGCATCGTGCTCTCCGGGATCACCATCCCCGGCCGGACCGTCTACCGGGACGTCCGCGAGGTGCGTCCGGGGCACGCGGTCCGCTTCTCCCGCGAGGGGAGGACCGAGCGCCGCTACTGGGCACTGTCGGCGGCCGAGCACCGCGACGACACCGCGACCACCGTCGCACGGGTCCGTGAGCTGCTGGAGGACGCCGTCGGCGAGCAGACGGCGGACGCCGGGCGGGCCGGCAGCCTGATGTCGGGCGGACTGGACTCCAGCACGCTCGCGGCGCTGCTGGCCGGGCGGCGGGAGGGGCGCCTGGCCACCTTCTCGGTCGACTACCAGGGCTACGAGGACAGCTTCCGGCCGCACATCGTCCGGCCGGAACCGGACAGCCCCTACGTCCGTGACATGACGGCCCATCTCGGATCCGACCACACCGACGTGGTGCTGACCACCGGCGACCTCACCGCCCCCGACGTCTGGAACGCCCTGGTGGCCGCGCTGGACCAGCCCCGGCTGTTCGCCGACACCGAGCCGTCGATGATCCTGCTGTACCGGGCGGTCCAGAGCAGGCTGGACACGGTGCTCAGCGGCGAGGGAGCCGACGAACTCTTCGGCGGATTCCCCTGGTTCCACCACCCCCGGTGGGCCCAGGCGCCCGACTTCCCCTGGACGCCGACGACCGACGAGCTGGTCGGCACCCTCTTCGCGCCGGCGATGAGGGACCTGGCGGTGGCGGACTTCCGCGCCGAGCACTACCGCGAGGCCCTGGCGGAGCTGCCCGCTCCGCCGGATGAGGACCCCCGGGAGCGGCGGATGCGGGAGGTGAGCTACCTCTTCGTCACCCGTTTCCTGCCCGAGCAGCTCGACCGCGCCCACCGGCTGAGCACCGGCTGCGGATTCGACGTCAGGATGCCGTTCTGCGACCACCGGCTGGTGGAGTACGCGCTGAACATCCCGTGGGGCGTCAAGAACTTCGACGGCTCGGAGAAGAGCGTGCTGCGCGCGGCCGCGGCCGACCTGCTTCCGGCTTCGGTGCTGGAGCGCCGCAAGTCCGGATACCCGATGACGCACGACCAGGGATACGACCTCATCCTGCGGGCGAAGGCCGGCGAACTGGCGGCCGGCGGGCCGGTGCTGCCGCTGCTCGACGCATCCGTGCTGGAGCGCCTGCGCGAGGACCCGTCCCAGGGGCCGGCGCTCAGCCGTACCGAGCTGGAACTGGCCCTGAAGCTCGACGCCTGGCTCACCCGGCGTCGGCTCACTCTGCCGCACTGACCGGAGAGCGACCTGCCCGGTGGCGCCGCGGGCGACTACGGCCCCCTGGAAGCCGTCGCCCGGCAGAAGGCGGCCCTCAAGAAGATCATCACTCGGTGGCCGGACATGCTCCGCGTTGTCGGCTCCCTGATCACCAACCAGGTCCGCGCCTACGACTTGCTGCGCATGTTCAGCCGCGGCGGCCGCCCCAACCCGCTGGGCCACGCCCATCTCAACGTCCTGGGCCGCTACGCGTTCACGGCCTCTCAGCCGCCGGCCAAGATCGTACAGGCCGGGTTCATGACGCGGGGGCTTGTGATGCTGATCGGGTTTGCGGGCGTGGGAGGCGGAACAGTTGGTGCAGTCGGCGCAGGGCTTGTTGGTCGCCGGAGGCGGAGGCGGCGCCGTTGTTGATCGCTTCGGCGAGGGTTGACCGGCCGGCGGCGAGGCCGCGGAAGACCTCGCCGCCGATCGTGATGGTCACGTCGGGGTGCTGGGCCGGGCCGTGCACCGTTTCGATGGTGCCGTCGTCGATGCGGGCGTGGAAGACCTCCTCCTCGACGCGGAACTCATACAGTGCGTGCAGGCCGGTGGCTGCCTGGGCGTCGAAGCACGCTCTCAGGCCGAGCACGGCCCAGCCGGGGTGGAAGGTCTCCTGTTCACGGGGTTCGTCCATTGCCCATTTCAGGCCCCACCGGGCCAAAGCCGGCACTGCGGGGCCGAGCTCCTCGCCAGCCTGGGTGAGGGCATAGGCGGCGGTGCGGGCCGGTGGAGGGAGGGTGACCTTGTGGACCAGTCCTTCGTGTTCCAGATACTTCATCCGTGCGGCCAGTAGGCCGGTGCCCAGACCGCGCAGGCTGTGTTGCAGGTCGCCGAAGCGTCTGGGGCCAGTCAGCAGCTCACGGATGAGTAGCAGAGTCCAGCGTTCCCCGACGAGATCGAGGGTGCGCGCGGTACTGGTTCGGGCGCACCGCCGACGGCAGGCTGGAAGTGGACCTGCGACAGCCCGAGGAGCTGGGCGGGGACGGCGAAGGGACCAACCCCGAGCAGCTGTTCGCCATCGGCTACGCCGCCTGTTTCGCCGCCTCACTGGCGCTGGTGGGCCAGCGCAAGCAGTTACGCGCGGATGACGCGGCGATCGACGCGAAGGTCATGCTCATCCCCGTTCCGCCCTCGACACCACAAACTTGATCATGGCGACAAACGGCCGTCAACCGTCGAGATCCTTCTCACCGCCAATGGCTGTTCCTGCGTTCCTCAACCCCGTTCCCACGGCGACGTCAGGCGCCGGACGCGCCGCCGCCCTCCGGCAGGTTCCCCGCCCGGTGCCCGGCGACGCCCTGCGGCGGCACCCGCGATCCGCCGTCCGGCGCAGGGGCCGGCGCGGCGGACCGGCCCGCCCAGCGGCGCATCGCGGGACGCTCGACCAGGACGTGCAGGGCCCAGGCGAGCAGGACCGAGACCGCCAAGCAGGCCAGCAGGAAGCCCAGACCAACCGGGGTGCTCCAGGCGGGCCCGGAGGAGAAGGCGTCCGTCGGCGGGCCGAACGCCCGATGCCCGTAGGCGAGCACCAGCCCGTGTACCAGGTAGAAGGCGTACGAGATCTCGCCGAGCCAGACCATCACCCTGGTGCTCAGCACCGTCCTGCGGCCCTGGACGTCCGCGGCGGCGGCGGCCGGGATCAGCAGCGCCAGGGGAATCACGGTGCACGCCGCGAACCGGTAGAGGAACGGGGCGAACAGCGAGGCCGCGTAGCCGGCGAGCACCAGGAGGACGGCCGCAGGCAGGGGAAGGCGGATCCACCGGCCGGTCAGCACGATCCGTGCGAGCAGCATGCCGAGGGCGAACTCCAGGAGCCGCACGGGAGGGAAGGCGTAGACGGACCAGATCTGGGCGAAGGAGGCCGGCCCCCATGACCACTGTGGCTGATCCGGCAGCAGGGCCTGGACGGCCGGCGGCGCCAGCAGCACCCCCACGACCGTCGCCCCCGCCCACCACCACAGGCGGCTCGGCCTGATCCGGCCGACCACGAGGAACAGCAGCGGGAACGCGAGGTAGAACAGGGCCTCCACCGAAAGCGACCAGCTCACGGCATTGACGCTGACCATGAAGGAGTACTGGGGGATCCAGGCGTGCAGCAGGAGAAGGTTGGTCACGCCCTGCCAGAGCCCCCCGGACTGGCCCGCCCAGCCGATCAGGACGAGCGCGACGGCGAACGTCACGACATGGTTGGGGAAGATCTTGACGAAGCGCCTCCGCCAGAACCCCGCCGTGCCGTCTCCCGGCCGAGCCGACCAGGTGAGAACGAACCCGCTCAGGACGAAGAAGAACGAGACCCCCACGAATCCCGCACTGCCGCCGACGAAGAGGAAGCCGTAGCGCAGCGGCGGAGCGCTGAACACCTGCGCGATGCCGGCGTGGAACAGGAACACCAGGGCTGCCGCCAGGAACCGAAGGCCGCTCAGCGAGGG
>NZ_NGFP01000392.1 GCF_002149035.1 Streptosporangium minutum | reverse complement strand
CCGCCGCCCCGCCCCCGGAGTCGTCACCGTCCTCGGCGGCGGCTACCACGCCTCCGGCGCCCCGGGCCCCGACCGCCTCCCCCAGCCCTACCTGCCCTGCGGGCTGCGCTACGACTCCGACGAGGGAGCCGGCGAGGTCCAGACCCCCCTCCTCGGCCAGGCCGCCGAAGACCTGCGCGTCGGCGACCGCGTCTGGTTCCGGCACGCCAAGGCGGGTGAGCTCTGCGAACGCTTCGCCACCCTGCACCTGATCGACGGCGACGAGATCGTGGACCAGGTCCCCACCTACCGCGGCGAGGGCCGGACCTTCCTCTGACCACGGGCGGCTCCCTCGACGCGGGCGGCCCCCCGCCGGGCCGCCGGTGCCGGCCCGGCACCGGCGGACACCCCGGGATCAACGACGCCGGCGCCGCCACAACATGACCATCGCGCTGACCGCCAGCACCGCGCCCACGCCGATCAGGACCGGCGCCAGATCCTGCTGCTCGTCCGCCCACAGATCATCGGGCTCGTCCCCCAGCCTGACGGGCCGCGGCGCACCCCCCACCACCTCGCCGACCCTGTCTCCCACCGAGACCAGGAACTGCTTCGCACTCAACTCCGCCTTGCTGACGGTCCGCCTCGCGACCTTCTTCGGGCTCACCCGATCGGCGATGGCGTCAACCGTCTGGGCCAACTCCGCACGGGTCCGCGCGATCCGCCGTTCCAACTCCGCGGGATCGGTGTCCGCCATGGCTCTCCTCTCATCGCCCTTGACATTGATCAGTCTGTCAGGTCCGGCCCTCCCACGACACTTCGGGCAGGCCGGTAAGTTGACCCGGGAACGATTCCTCGGAGGAGCCGAATGAAACTCGAACCGGGCGACGCCGCCCCGGACGTCACACTTCCCGCCGCCGACGGCACGACCGTGTCCCTCGACGCCTACCGCGGCAAGCGGGTCATCCTCTACTTCTACCCCGCCGCGATGACCCCCGGCTGCACCAAGCAGGCCTGCGACTTCCGCGACAGCCTCGACTCCCTGGCCTCCGCCGGCTTCGTGGTCCTCGGTGTGTCGAAGGACACCCCGGCCAAGCTCGCCAAGTTCGTCGAGCACGACGCCCTGACCTTCCCCCTGCTGTCGGACCCGGGCCTGGAGGTCCACAAGGCCTACGGCGCCCACGGCGAGAAGACGATGTACGGCAAGACCACCGTCGGGGTCATCCGCTCCACCTTCGTCATCGACGCCGACGGCAAAATCGAAAAGGCCCTCTACAACGTGAAGGCGACCGGCCACGTGGCCCGCCTCCGCCGCGAACTCGGCCTCGATTAAATACCTTTTTTCGCTATTTAGCATGACTCGCGCATGCCCCAGGAATTGTCGGTCCCATTACTTATCCTTGGGGCATGCCAACCAAGTACAAGTACACCCCCGAAATGCTGGCCGAGGCCGCGGCGGAGTCCCTCAGCGTCGCCGACGTCCTCCGCCGCCTCGGCATCACCATCGCAGGCGGCAACCATGCCCACATCAGCCGCCAACTGAAGCGCTTCGGGATCGACACCTCCCACTTCCTTGGCCAGGCACACCGCGGAGGACGACGCTCAGGTAGGCGCCTGCCACCGGAAGAGGTCCTCCGCGTGTGCCCCCCTGGATCCCCGAGAACCAAGCCTCCCCTGCTCCGCCGGGCACTTCAGGAAGCAGGAGTGCCCTACCGGTGTGATAGCTGTAAGATCGAGGACACCTGGGAAGGCGGGCCGCTTACGCTGCACGTCGACCACCTGAACGGCGACTGGCTTGACAACAGAATAAATAACTTGCGATTTCTCTGCCCGAACTGCCACTCTCAGACAGAGAATTTCGCAGGAAAAAACAAAGGGGCCGTAGCCCAACGGCAGGAGGCAGCGTCTTTAGGTGGCGCGCAGTATGGGTTCGAATCCCATCGGCCCCACAATCTAATTAAAGAAAAATCCGACGTCCTCGGACCGGCAGCAATAAACATCACTCTGTCGCGCCGGGATGCACTCTTCATAGAAGAACTCGTCAATCAGAGACGCGCTCCGTCTAAAGCCGCGGTGATCCGTAAAGCGCTTCAACTGCTATGCGCATCCACACTCGAAGAGGACTACGCCGCCGCGTTCGGCGAGATGGATGGGAACGGTGGAGCAGACCCCGGGGGCTCCATGGCGGGAGACCGCGTCGACGAGCCTCAGGGGTGAGGCCAGGCCGGTCGGCTGCGGCGGCTGTGAGCGCGCTGCCGCCGACCGGTCACGGGTCTGGCTCAGTCGGTACGGCGCAGCAGGAGGGTGACGAAGCCGAGGATGTCGCGGTAGCCGTCGAGCCACATGTCGCGGTGGTCGCGGGCGGCGGCGAGGGCGGCGTCGCCGTCGGGGCCGGGGTTGTCGAGGGCCCAGTTGGTGAGGGTGCCGATCCAGGACCATTCGTATTCGTGCCATTCGGCGAGGTCGCTGGTGTGGCCGTAGACGGTGGCGTATCCGGCCTCCTCGGTCTGGGCCACGGTCGCGGAGAGGTCGCCGTAGTCGTCGAGGTTCGCGCCGAGCTTGGTCAGGGCCTCCGGGGTGGGGGGCGTCTCCCAGAAGCCCTCTCCCACCAGTGCGAGTCCTCCGGGTCGCAGGTGGCGGCGTATCTCCTGCATGGTCGCGGTGAGCCCGTCGAAGGCGTGGGTGGAGCCTACGCAGAGGACGAGGTCATAGGGTTCGGGGCCGGTGAAGTCGGCGGCCGGGACGTGGTGGAGACCGAGCCGGTCGGACAGTCCGCGATGGTCTGCTTCTTTCTGGGCGGCGATCAGTCCGTGTTCGGAGATGTCGACCCCGTCGGCGAACGCTTCGGGGTGGAGTTCCAGTGCCCGCAGCGCCCAGGGCGCCTCTCCGCAGCCGAGGTCGAGGATGCGTGCTCCGGGGGCGAGTTTGGCGCGGGTGAGCAGGCGCTCCAGGTTTTGCTTGCTCACCGGGGCGGCGATCGGGTGATCGTGGTGGGCGATGTGGCTGATCATCTGGCGTTCCATCGGAGAAAATATGCCGGTGGCGGGGGAAAAGGCGCCACCGAATAAATCTGGTGCCGGGATAAACCGGGTGCGGGGCCGGGTGGTCGGCGAGCCGCTGCGGCGGCCTGCTCACCGCCCGGCGGATGACCGCCCTACCGCGTCCTGCGCTTCGGCGGCCGAGAGCACCGCGTCGGCCAGCTCTTCGGCGGATCGGCCGTCGCCCGCGTCGATGCGTGCCAGGCCCAGTCTGTCGACGGCGTCCAGCATGAGCGTCTGGTAGCGCTCGGTGCGGGCCAGGAACTTCTCCATCAGGTGCTGTTCCTCGCCCGTGGCTTCCTCGTAGCGGCCGGCCCGATGAATCCGAGCGCGTAAGACGGTGTCGTCGGCTGTGAGCCACATGGCGGCCGTGTGCGGGACCGTCAGCTTCGCGACACGGACGGGCCAGAGTGCCGACCCCTCCAGGACCAGGCCCGGCCTGACGCCGTTTCCGGCGGCGTGGGCTGTGATCAGCTCTTCGATGCGGGGCCACAGCCGTTCGTAGTGGTCGAGAACGGATGTGATCAGCTCGTCGAGCGGGAGTGATCCGTAGTGCTCGGCGACGTGGGCCGGCACTTCCCGCTCCGGTGTCCGCCAGGGCCGTCCCGGGTGCCGCGCCAGCCTGTCCGTCGAGAGGTATTCGAATTTGAGCCTCTCCGCCACTGTTTGGGCGATGGTTGACTTCCCGACGTTCGACGTCCCGCCGATCAATACCACCCGCACACCGTGCATGTCGGCGACTTTAGCCCACCCGTCTCTCCTGAGGTCCGTATCCGAAGGCGTCGGAGGCCGCGCGCCCGGGGCAACGGGGCGGACGGTCAACCCGTGGCGGTCGGGGCGGTCAGCCGATGGCGGTGTGGGGCGGTCAACCCGTAACGGTGAGGGACGGTCAGCCGATGGCGGGTCGGACGGCCAGAGGCGGGCGGTCAGCCGATGGCGGGGCGAAAGGCCAGAGGCGGACGGTCAGAGGCGGACGGTCAGAGGCGGACGGTCAGCCTGCGGCAGCGGCGGCGGACGGTCGGCCGGTGGTGGGGACCATCGGGTCGCGCGGTGCATCCTCTTCACCGCGCGACCCGGTGTGATTGTGATCCGCCATCACAAACATTCTCCCTTTACTCACCCCGGAGGGTGCTCCCGGAAACCATGATGCCCAATGAAGGGTAAAGAACACGTAAGCCGTGCGCGATGTGCGACCTGGGTCGTAGGCGGGACTCCCCCTTGAGGGGGAAGGGCATTGATCTGCGGATACGTATTGTGGTGGTGTGTTCGGCAGATTGCGCGCCCGGAGCCGGCGCCATCCCGGTGTCGTGGACGCCCTGTGGCTGGCGCCGTTCATGCTGGCCTGTCTGGGCACTCTCTTCATGATCTTTTTTAGTCCGGGGGGCCATCAGAGCGGGTTGCCGGGTTTCTGGGCTTATCTGGTGATAGGTCTGGTGCTGGTGGGACCGCTGTTCTGGCGGCGGAGCCGGCCGCTGGCGGTGTTCGCGATCGTCTCGGTGGTGAGTTTCGGCCAGTGGCTCGCGGGTGTGGATCCGTTGCCGTTCAACGTGGCCGTGCTCATCGCGATGTACGCGGTGGCGTCGCTCCGGTCGTTCCGCTGGGCCGTGGCGGCGGGTCTGGTGGCCGAGCTGGGGTTGGCCCTGTCGTTCGGCCGGATGACGACGGATCCGGATCCGGCGACTTTCGCCAGTGCGTCGGTGTTCGTGGTGGCGATATGGATCGCGGGGATCTACGCCAACACCCGCCGTCGCTATCTGGAGAGTCTGGAGGAGCGGGCCGAGCGGGCCGAGCATGAGCGGGATCAGCAGGCCCGGCTGGCGGCTGCGGCGGAGCGGGCCCGGATCGCCCGCGAGTTGCACGACGTGGTCGCGCACAACGTGAGTGTGATCATTGTTCAGGCGGATGGGGCGAGTTACGCGATCGACAGCGATCCCGAGCAGGCCCGGATGGCCATGCAGGCCATCGCCGCGACGGGCCGGCAGGCGCTGGCCGAGATGCGCAGGATGGTGGGGGTGCTGCGGACCGACGGTGTCGCCGTCGAGGAGTACGCCCCGCAGCCGAGCCTGTCGCAGTTGGACGAGTTGGTGGCGCAGGTGCGTTCTTCGGGGTTGCCGGTCGATCTGCGGGTGGTCGGGGTTCCGCAGGAGCTGCCGGAGGGTGAGCAGTTGACGGTGTATCGGATCGTTCAGGAGGCGCTCACCAATACCCTCAAGCATGGTGGCCCGGACGCCAGTGCCACGGTCGAGATGGAGTACGGCTTGCGTGAGCTGTTTTTGCGGGTGACCGACGACGGTCGGGGGGCCGCTGTTCCGGGGCGTCCGGGGGGGCATGGTCTGGTCGGTATGCGGGAGCGTGCCGCGATGTTCGGTGGGAGCATCGAGGCCAGGCCTCGGATGGGCGGTGGGTTTCAGGTGATCGCGCGGCTGCCGATAGGCGAGACCGGGCGGAGCCGGGCCGCGTGATGGGGCGGGTCTGGTGTGGTGCGCGGGGTCGCCGGGTGCTGGACGGGGACCGTCTGCGGGGTGCGCGGGGTCGCCGGATGCCGGCGAAGCCGTCCATGGCGAGGATGCGTTCGAGGACGGGGCGGGATCGGATCGACTTGCTGGCGACCCTGATGGGTTTGCCGCCGGCGCGCCGGGTCATGCCGGAGGCGTTCGAGCGCAGGGC
>NZ_NGFP01000391.1 GCF_002149035.1 Streptosporangium minutum | reverse complement strand
GGGTGGAGACGCATCACTGTCCTCTGCGTGATCAGCCAGATCGACGGCCAGTATTCCTATAAGCGATATGGGCTGCCAATCGAGATTTTTCCTCCTTACGTCTTCGCACGTTTTCACGACACGCATGGTGATAGCGGACAAGGGCATGGGATGAAGCACCCGCATAGGGCAGGGTTAGGGGATACCGATCTACGGGAGTGATCCATGAACGCGCACTTGGACCTGGAGCGCCTGGCGGGTGGGGCACACCACGACCCGCACTCGATCCTCGGGGCGCACCCGGGGGCGGGGGGCGTGACCGTCAGGGTGCTGCGGCCGCTCGCCGAGAAGGTCCAGGTCGTCATGGACGGCCAGGTCCACGACATGGAGCACGTCGCCCACGGGGTGTTCGCGGTGACGATCCCCGGCCTGGACAAGGTGCCCGACTACCGCTTCCGGGTCACCTACGCCGGCGCCGAGCCGTACGAGATGGCCGACCCCTACCGGCACTGGCCCACGCTGGGCGAGGTGGACCTGCACCTGATCGGTGAAGGGCGTCACGAGCGGCTGTGGGAGGTGCTCGGCGCGCGGGTCATGCGGCACGAGGACGTGGAGGGCACCGCCTTCGCCGTGTGGGCGCCGAACGCGCGCGGGATCCGGGTGATCGGGGACTTCAACCACTGGGACGGCACCGCCTACCCCATGCGCTCGCTCGGCAGGTCCGGAGTCTGGGAGCTCTTCATCCCCGGCCTGGGCGAGGGTGACCGCTACAAGTTCGGCGTCCTCGGCGCGGACGGGGTCTGGCGGGCCAAGGCCGACCCGATGGCCCGGCGCACCGAGACCCCGCCCGCGACCGCGTCGGTGATCGACAGGTCCGACTACGACTGGCAGGACGACGAGTGGATGCGCCGGCGCGCGAGCCGTAACGCGCTGGACGCGCCGATGAGCACCTACGAGGTGCACCTCGGCTCGTGGCGGCCGGGCCTGTCCTACCGGCAGCTCGCCACCGAGCTGGTCGACTACGTGGTGGACATGGGGTTCACGCACGTCGAGTTCATGCCGGTGGCCGAGCACCCGTTCGGCGGCTCCTGGGGCTACCAGGTGACGTCCTACTACGCGCCGACCGCCCGGTTCGGCACCCCGGACGAGTTCCGCCATCTGGTGGACCGCCTGCACGAGGCGGGGATCGGGGTGGTGGTCGACTGGGTGCCCGCGCACTTCCCGATGGACGACTGGGCGCTGGCCAGGTTCGACGGGACCCCGCTGTACGAGCACGCCGATCCGGCGCGGGGCGAGCACCCCGACTGGGGGACCTACGTCTTCGACTTCGGCCGCCGGGAGGTGCGCAACTTCCTGGTCGCCAACGCGGTCTACTGGCTGCGCGAGTTCCACATCGACGGGCTGCGGGTGGACGCGGTCGCCTCGATGCTCTACCTCGACTACTCGCGGCGCGAGGGCGAATGGACGCCCAACGAGTACGGCGGGCGGGAGAACCTCGACGCGGTGGAGTTCCTCAAGGAGATGAACATGGTCTCCTACCGGGACCAGCCGGGGATCGTCACCGTCGCCGAGGAGTCGACCGCCTGGCCCGGGGTCTCCCGGCCGGTGCACCTGGGYGGGCTCGGGTTCGGGTTCAAGTGGAACATGGGCTGGATGCACGACACCCTCGCCTACCTCAAGCACGAGCCGATCTTCCGGCAGTACCACCACCACCAGATGACGTTCTCCCTGATGTACGCCTACTCGGAGAACTTCGTGCTGCCGCTGTCGCACGACGAGGTGGTGCACGGCAAGGGGTCGCTGCTCGGCAAGATGCCCGGCGACGAGTGGCAGCGGTTCGCGAACCTGCGCGCGCTGTTCGCGTTCATGTGGGCCCACCCGGGCAAGCAGCTGCTGTTCATGGGCGGGGAGTTCGGCCAGGGCTCGGAGTGGTCCGAGGAACGCGGGCTCGACTGGTGGGTGCTCGACTTCGACGGGCACAAGGGGGTCCAGCGGCTGGTCCGCGACCTCAACCGGGTCTACCGGGAGACTCCCGCCCTCTGGAGCCTCGACGCCTCCCCCGACGGCTTCCGCTGGATCGACGCCGACGACGCGATGGGCAACGTGTTCTCGTTCCTGCGCCGCGCCCCGGACGGCTCGGCCGTGGCCTGCGTGGTCAACTTCTCCGGCGCGCCGCACGAGGACTACCGCCTCGGCCTGCCCTACGCCGGCGCCTGGGAGGAGGCGCTCAACACCGACTCCTACACCTACGCGGGCAGCGGCGTGGGCAACCTCGGCGCGGTGGAGGCGGTGGAGGAGCCCCGGCACGGCCTGCCGTACTCCGCCCACCTGCGCGTCCCGCCGCTGGGCGCCGTCTGGTTCCGCCACCCCGGTGTGAGCGCCGAGGTGAAGCCCGTCGCGGAGGTCGTGAGCATGGAGGCCGTGGCCGGGGACGCCCCGGCCACGACGGTCACGGATACCGAGGAGGGGGCCGCGGGCGAGAAGAAGCTGGACGAGCCCATGGTCGGTGGCGCCGTGGCAGGCACCGTCACGGAGACCGGTGCCGGGAACGCCCTGGCGGGCACCGTCACGGAGATCGCGGAGGGAGCCGGGACGCGGCCCGCCTGAGCTCCCAGCCGTTCCGGGCCGGCCACGCGTGACGTGACCGGCCCGTTCCACGTCCGGGGCCGGAAAGTAGTCCCGCCTGTCTCACAAATCATCTAAAGTCCCACAATTTTCCTTAAGCTCCCCTTAAGCTTGTGGATCACTGTGCACATCAAGTCGCGACTTATGTGCATTTGTCGGGTGGTTGATGGGTGGGGGGCGGGATGGTCGGCATGAGCTTCGTCGGGGAGAGCTCGCGATCGTCGTTCGTCGTGCCCGGAGACCACGACGACCCAGACCTGACCGGCTGAAGCCGGTCGGGTCCGCCTAGCTCGCACCATGGCCGCGCCGGCGTCGGCGCGGCCTTTCTCCCCCGGAGGACCAGTGAGACTTCGACGTCTCATGGCGGGAACGGCCGTCCTGGCCGTGACCGCCGCCACATTCGCCATCGCGCCGGGCACCGCCTCGGCCGCCTCTGGAACGTTCTACGGAACGTTCTCTGGAACGTTGCAAGCGCCGCCGGAGATCGACGAGCCCACCAGGGCCGAGACCGAGAAGGCGCTCAAGGCCTTCGAGGACAAGGTCCGCGTCATCATCGACACCAAGGCGGCCTCCCAGGTCGACGACGTCGCCAAGGACCTGAGGACCGACGGTGACAGGGTCGTCCTGGAAGAGGCCGCGGAGTCCTTCCTCGTGGCGATCGTCGACAAGGCGGACGTCGCCCAGCTCAAGAAGGAGCCGGAGGTCGAGTCGGTCAAGGCCGACACCCTCACCTTCCCCACGCTGCTGGCGAGCACCAAGGTGATCGGCGCGGACAAGCTCCACGCCACAGGCGTCACCGGCAGCGGCCTGACGGTCGCGGTCATCGACACCGGGATCGACCGCAACCACCCCTTCCTCAAGGATCGGATCGTCGCCGAGGCGTGCTTCTCCACCGCCGACATCCGCGACATCGCGTTCTCGCTCTGCCCCAACCACCGCGCCGAGCAGGTCGGGGCGGGCTCGGCTGACGCCGAGACGCTCAACTGCTACAGCCTGCTGAAGCGCGGCAACCTCTGCTCCCACGGCACCCACGTGGCCGGCATCGCGGCGGGCAAGCTCACCCCGGGCGCCCCGGCGGACGGCGTCGCGCCGGGCGCGAACATCATCGCGATCCAGGCGTTCAGCAAGATCTACGACCCCGAGTCCTGCGGCGGCTGGGACAGGATCCCCTGCATCGGGGCCTACCAGTCCAACATCCGTCAGGCCGTCGCGCACGTCGAGACGCTGACCTCCGCACACAAGATCGCAGCGGCCAACCTGAGCCTGGGCGGCGGCAGCTCCGCCACGGACTGCGACCGCCTGCCGAACGGCCAGGAGACCTTCCCCGAGGCGGCCTCGCTCCGCGCCAAGGGCGTGGCGACCGTCGTCTCCTCGGGCAACGAGCACACCGTGGGCGCCGTCTCCTGGCCCGCCTGCGTCTCCAGCGTCGTCACCGTCGGCGCCACCGACGACAACGACGCGGTCGCGCCGTTCTCCAACCAGGGCAAGCAGCTCGAACTGTTCGCCCCGGGCGTGGGCATCACCTCCTCGGTCCCCAGCGGCGACTGGTGGAAGCGGAACAGCAACAACACCTACGACTCCTACAGCGGGACGTCGATGGCCGCCCCCCACGTCGCGGGCGCCTTCGCCCTGCTCCGGCAGAAGAAGCCGACCGCCTCGGTGGACGAGCTGCTCACGCTGCTGCGGAGCACCGGCAAGCCGATCACCTATGACAGCTTCGCCACCCTCGGCGGCGAGCGGGTCGCGACCAAGGTCACCACGCCGCGGATCGACCTCTGGGCCGCGCTGAACCCGGCACCCACCACCCCGACGCCGACCCCGACGACGACGCCGAGCGCCACTCCCAGCGTCACGCCCACGGTGACCCCGACGGTCACGCCGACGACGAAGCCGACCCCGACCCCGACGGTCACACCGACGACGAAGCCGACTCAGACCGCCACCCCGACGCCGACCGCGACGCCCAAGCCGACGCCCACCCCGACGGCCACCGGCAAGAGCCCGAGCGAGGTGAACCCGATCCCGGTGCCGGACCTGTGCGGGCGGGGCAAGGGGAAGACCGCTCTGACCGCCGCCCAGTGGGCCGCGGAGTTCCACAAGAAGCCCGGCAAGCTCACGGACAAGACCCTGATCTGCTACCTGAGCCTGTCCCAGAACGGCAGCAAGGTCTTCCCCGAGGCCACCGACTCCAACTCGCTCGCCAAGGCCTACAAGGTGCTCAAGGGCAAGTCCGCCAGGGCCGCCCTGGACCGTGAGCTGCTGGCCGCCTGGCTGAACTGGGCCCACGGCGTCTACAACGGCTCCTCCAAGGTCCACGGCACCACCACGCTCAAGAGCGCGGTCGCCGTCGCCGAGAAGCACCGCCTCAACACCAAGGCGACCGCCGCCCAGATCTCCGGCGCCGCCAAGTACCTGAGCGCCTACGTCAACAAGGCGAAGTAACTTTTTCCGACCGAACTCCCAACCGATCCGGGCCGGCCACGCGTGACGTGACCGGCCCGTTTCATGTCCGGGGGCGTCCGGGGACCGCGTGGAACGAACCTTAAATCAGCCTTATATCGGTCGGCGAGGCATTGACCACCCGGGAACGAGAATCTACGCTCTGGAAACTAATAGGAAACTTTCCTATGAATTCTGGGGCTTGGCACTCTCTGACCTGGAGCGACCCTTGCGACGAATCACCATCGGCTCCTTGATCGCAGCGGCGGCGCTGCTCGTCCCCTTGGGGATGAACACCGCCACAGCCGCCACTCCGGCCACCGCCACGTACTCGACCGCCTCCGACTGGGGTTCGGGCTTCGAGGGCAAGGTCACTGTGAAAGCGGGTACGAGCGCGCTGACGAGCTGGAAGGTCGAGTTCGACCTCCCCGCCGGCAACTCGATCGCCTCGGCGTGGGACGCCGACCTCACCAAGAGCGGCAACCACTACACCTTCGTCAACAAGGCGTGGAACGGCGCCCTGGCGGCCGGCGCGTCCGTGAGCTTCGGTTTCAACGGCGCGCCCGGCGGACTGTCCGGCGTGCTCGACTGCAAGCTGAACGGCGCCGCCTGCAACGGCACCGGCACCCCCGACCCGACCCCCACCC
>NZ_NGFP01000390.1 GCF_002149035.1 Streptosporangium minutum | reverse complement strand
CGCAGGACGTGGGTGATGAGGGAGCCGAGGTAGGCGGGGTCGGGCATGCCGAGGTGGAGTGCCATGCGGTGGTAGAGCGGGCCGTACAGCAGGTCGAGTGCGACGTCGAGGTCGGCGTCCGGGTGCAGTTGGCCGGCGTCCTGGGCTCGGCGGAGCCGTTGCCTGAACGTGGCGATGCGCGGCTGGATGATGCGTTCACGCAGGTCACGGGCAAGGTTGGGGTCGTGCAATGCCTCGGCGATCACTCCGGTCCCGGGTGAGTTGTGCGGCGGGGTGAGGATGCCGATGACCTCGGTCAGCATGCTGTGCAGGTCGGCGGCCAGGTCGCCGGTGTCGGGCGGGGCGGCGGCGACAGTCGCGGTCTCGTCGAGAAGCTCCAAGACGACCGCGCCCTTGGACGGCCACCACCGGTAGATGGTCTTCTTGCTCACCCCTGCGCGGGCGGCGATGGCCTCGATGGTCAGCCGCCCGTACCCGATCTGACCGCACAGTTCCCCGGTGGCGGCGAGGATCGCCTGCCGGCTGCTCTCCCTGCGGCGCGCTGGGTTCGGTGCCTTGGACATGCCCCCACCCTACGAGAAACGGAACGTGTCGTGTTGACGTCGAGCAGGCCCTTCGGGCATCCTTCTGGCGACACGATACGTGTCGTTTATGCCCCTCGATTGCGGCGGAGACGGGAGGACGTCATGGTCACCCCAGGCCGGGCGCGCCTTTCGGCCAGTGTCGAAGCCGTACGTCGCATGCTCCGCAGGCCGTCGTCGGCGCGCAGATGGTCGCGGTCTCCGGCCGGTGTTCACCCCTGGAGGTTCTGTGCCCGTCGGGTATCTGTTCACAGTGGCGCTCGTCGCGATCGGCACGCTGTTCGCGCTACGGCCGGTGCCGTACTCACGCCCGCTCGGCCGCCCGAGCTACTACTTCGGCCTGGCCGCCAACGAGCTGCCGTTCGCGGCTTTCTTCTGGATGCTGCTGCTCCCGACGGCGCTGGCGTTCGCCGACGGTGACATCGACTCGGCGGGCGGCTGGGCGGCCGTCGCCCTGGCCGCCGTGACCGCGATCGGGCTCGCGGTCGTCGCCTACCGCGCGCTGGGCGAGCGGCCCAGGATCGAGCGCGCCATGACAGAAGGGCTGGGCGCGGGGTGGCGCGCCGCCATCGACGCCGACCTCAGCGTTGGTCTGCGGCGCCGTCCTCCGCTGGCCCGCATCCTGCTCCTGCCCATCCTCAAGCGCCGCCTGGACGTCCGGCGCGTGGCCAACCTCGCCTACGGCGACGCGGGCCACCGTCGCAACCTGCTCGACCTCTACCACCACCGCTCGCGCCCGTCCGGCGCGCCCGTGATGATCCACCTGCACGGCGGCACCTACTCCGGCGGCCACAAGAACAGCCAGTCACTTCCCCTGCTCTACCACCTCGCCGGCCAGGGATGGGTGTGCATCAGCGCCAACTACCGGCTACGGCCGCACGTCCAGCACCCGGACCACCTGATCGACCTCAAGAAGATCATCGCCTGGGTACGCGAGCACGCCCACGAGTACGGCGCGGACCCGTCGACGCTGTTCGTCGCGGGCAGTTCGGCGGGCGGGCACATGGCGGCGCTGGCCGCGCTCACCCAGAACGACCCCGCCCTCCAGCCGGGCTTCGAGGACGCCGACACCTCCGTAACCGGCGCCATCTACTTGAACGGCTGGTACGGCACCTACTTCGGCCAGGGCCCCGAGTCCTCACCGCTGGCCCACATCGCACCGGACGCACCGCCGTTCCTCGTGGCCCACGGCGATCTGGACCCGATGGTGCCCGCGGCCGACGCCCGGCACTTCGCTGACCGCCTACGCCAGACCTCGGCCAACCCCGTCGTCTACGCCGAACTGCGCGGCGGCAACCACGCCTTCGACCTGTACCACTCGGTCCGCTTCGAGGCCGTCGTCGACGCGATCGAGGCCTTCACCGCCTGGGTGAGATCACGGGAGAGGACGCCCAAGCCTTAGCAGGGAGCGACGTGGTGGCCATCACGTCGCGAACCACGACGACGACCTCGTCGTGCCCTACCTGCGGAACGGCGTCGACATGGTACGTACCGCAGGAGGCCCGGCGCTCGGGTCGGTACCACCGGAGAGTCGCCTCGGCGGATCCGGCCGCCGGCGCGGGTCTACCGCAGGAGCACGAACGCCACGGCCCCGGCGGCGGCGGCGAGGGTGCCGAGCCAGGCGATGACGGCGTCAGCCCGCTCGTCGAGGGGGCTGCCCTCGTGCAGGGCGTGTTGCACGCGCTGGTAGCGGACGCCGGTGCGGGCCAGCAGGACCGCGCCGCACAGGGCGGCCAGGGCGAAGGGGACGACGCTGATCAGATGGGTGCCGGTACGCAGCCCGATGCCCGCGGCGCCCAGACCGCTGACGGCGAGCAGAGCGGCCGTGCGGACCCAGGCCAGCCGGGTCCGCTCGTTCTGCAGCCCTTCGTCCCACAGGGGACTCATCGGCCCAGCAGGATGAGGATCATGGCGAGCACGGCCACGGCCGCCACGCCGTACCCCAGCAGGGGGGCGATGGCGGGAGGCGGGAGCGGGGCGGCGCTGCGCAGGGCGCGCTGGACCCGGCGCCAGCGGGGGTAGGCCATCGCGGCCGACAGGGCCGACAGGCACACCAGGCTGAGGGCGAGCACGGTCCGCATCCAGGGCACGAACACGTCCTCGGAGACCGCGGCCATGGCGACGCCACCCGCGCTCAGCGCGAGCGACGTGCTCAGCCAGGTCAGAAAGGTGCGTTCGTTCGCGAGTGTGAACCGGGGATCCGGTTCGTTGCCGGGGCTTTCCATGGGAACGACGCTATTTCAGCGACATTCCCCCTAGAGAACCCGGGATTGGCCGAAAGCCCCGGACGGAGACGGCGGTGAGCTGCGGAAAGCCTCAGCCGCAGGCGGAGGTGAGCTGCTCGACCCACTTGACCGAGTCGGTCGCGACCTTCTGCCCCGCGTCGACGGCGCTGTTGGCGTCGGTGACGTTCAGGCCCTCCAGGTCCTTGGCGACCCCGTCCGCGGCCTCCTTGAGGGTGGTGTTGGCCGCCTTGTCGGCCAGGTCGCCGAGCTTGGTGGCGCCGTCGTTCAGCGCCTTCTCCATCGCGGCGGGGTCGTTGATCAGAGGGGTGATCTTCTGGACGGTGTCGGTGACGATGGCGGCGGCCTGCAGGCACTGCTGGGCCTTGTCCACTCCCTCGCTCACTTGCTGGATCTCGGAGCATCCGGTGGTGATGAGTGCAGCGGCCAGCGCGGAGGCGGCGAGGACGGGGATCCGTCGCGGAAGGGGTCGCATGCCCCGACCCTACCCAACGGGCCGGTACGGCAGGCGCCGTCGCGCACGTCCGGCACGCGC
This sequence comes from Streptosporangium minutum, assembly GCF_002149035.1. Lineage (GTDB taxonomy): Bacteria > Actinomycetota > Actinomycetes > Streptosporangiales > Streptosporangiaceae > Streptosporangium > Streptosporangium minutum. The sequence goes on along the minus strand of NZ_NGFP01000390.1, from coordinate 2,402 downwards.
GAACGCGCGGAGTAAGGTGGTCGTACCTGTTCCGCCCGGATCGGGAGCCACCGCGGGCCGAGCCGGACGGCACCTCCCGGCGGCGTCATCGTCATGGACGATCCCACCCGTGGACGGGCTCATCACACCAGGGCTCCGGCCGTACGCTCGCCTGAGATATCCGCACAAGGGGAAACATGCCTACCTGCCAGCATCTCGCTCTGACCCAGGACCCGTCCCCTCGCACGCCCCAGGGATGCGAGGAGTGCCTCAGCACCGGCATGCGCTGGGTCCACCTGCGCAGGTGCCTGTCGTGCGGGCACATCGGCTGCTGTGACTCCTCACCCGGCAAGCACGCGACCGCCCACTACAAGGAGACCGAGCACCCGACCGTGGCCTCCTTCGAGCCGGGTGAGGACTGGCGGTGGTGCTACATCGACAACATCATCGGCTAGACGCGCTCAAGGGTGGCCTCCTCGAAGTCGAGCTCCTGCATGACCCTGCGGAGCACCTCGTCGTCGATGCGCCCCTCGTCACGGAGCCGGACGAGCACCTCGCGCTCGGCCGCCAGCATCTCCCTGCGCAGCCGCCGGTAGACGGTGCCCGGCGTCTCCTCGCCCTCCGGGCCGGTGCCGCCGCCGAGGCGCTCCCACGCGGAGAGCGCCCGGCGTTCGGACCGTGACCTGAGCTGGTCGACCACGTCCTCGTGGACCTCGGCGGTCCCCCCGGCCACCAGTTCCTCCAGCCGGGCCAGCCCGGCGGCGGCCGCGGCCTGCTGGGCTGCGGCCTCGGCGAGGTTGTCGGCGAAGATCTCCTGCTCGTTGGAGATCTTCAGCCGCCGGATGATCGCCGGGAACGACATCCCCTGGATCAGCAGGGTGCCGATCACCACCACGAAGGTGAGGAAGAGCAGCGTGTCGCGGCCGGGGAAGTCCTGCGGGAGGGCGAAGGCCGCCGCCAGGGAGACCACCCCGCGCATGCCCGCCCAGCTCACTATGGCCACGTTCTGCCAGGAGGGCGCGTGCGGCTCGCGCCGGCGGACCCTCCTGGACAGGATCCTGGGCAGGTAGATGCTGGGCACGACCCAGACGAGCCTGGCGAGCACCGTGGCGGCGAAGACGGCCAGCGCCATCCCGGCGAGGTTCCACGGGTCCGCTCCACGCAGCGCCTTCATGATCGGCCAGAGCTGCAGGCCGATCAGCACGAACACGATCGACTCCAGGAAGAAGCCCAGGATCCGCCAGACGGCGTCGGACAGGAGCCGGGTGCCGAAGGCCGCGGTGGGCAGGCGGTGGCCGATGTAGAGGCCGACGATCACCACCGCGATCACCCCGGAGACGTGCACGCTCTCGGCCGCGAGATAGACCGCGAACGGGATGAGCAGCATGACGGTGTTCTCGACGAGCGAGTCCCGCAGGAGCACCAGTCCCCGGGCCAGGATCCAGGCGAGCGCGACACCGATCACGACGCCGCCCACCGCCGCGAAGAGGAACCTCCCGGACGCGTCCAGCCAGGTGATCCCCGCCCCCATCGCGGCGGCGATGGCCACCCGGTACGCGGTGAGCGCGGTGGCGTCGTTGAACAGGCTCTCCCCCACCAGGATGGTGACCACCTTGCGGGGCAGCCCCAGCCTGCGGGCCACCGCGACCGCGGCGACCGCGTCGGGCGGCGCCACGATCGCGCCCAGCGCGAACGCGGCGGCCAGCGGCAGCGCGGGGAGAAGCAGGTGGGTGACCCAGCCGACGACCAGGGTGGTGAACAGCACCAGTCCGATCGAGAGCAGTCCGACCGGACGGCGGACCGCCTTGAGCCTGAGGTAGGAGCTCTCGATCGCGGCGGAGTAGAGCAGCGGCGGCAGGAACACCAGCAGGACCAGTTCGGGGTCCAGTTCGTACTGCGGCACCAGCGGCGACAGCGCCAGCCCCGCCAACACCAGCAGCAGGGGGGCGGACCAGCCCCTGCGCCTGGCCACCGCCGCCACCGCGATCGCGATGACCGGCACGACCAGTATCTGTAGCACCGACGCTTGGTTCATCCCCGCTCCCACACCGCTATGGGCGATCAGCCTACGGGACCTCTCCCGGCGGTGCCCCGGCGGCGCCGGTCACCAGTCGCGGCGCTCGTCCCGGTCCTCGCGGCGGCGGTCGTCATAACGCTGGTCGTCGTAGCGCTGGTCGTCGTAGTGCTGTTCGGGACGGAGCCGCTCACCGGTGGAGTGCGGCGGGTCCTGGACGTAGGGACGCGGCATCCGCTGCTCGGTCTGCTGGCCGCGCAGGCCCAGCGGGTCGGACGGGTCCACGTCCTGCTGGTAGGCGGGCGGCGAGCCGTACAGGTCGCGCAGGTCCGCCGGGTGACCCGCCTGCTGGGGATGGTGCGGGGCGGCGGGCTGCTGGGCCCCGAAGGCGTAGGGATCGGGCTGGGCC
>NZ_NGFP01000039.1 GCF_002149035.1 Streptosporangium minutum | reverse complement strand
CACCCGTACGGCCCGCCGCCCCCTCGCCGGGAAGGACACCGCCGCTCAGGAAGGACACGGCGACGGCTCCGACGAGGGAGAGCGCCGCCCCCGCGGCCCACCGCCACATCGCCGGCAGGTCACGGGTGGTCACCACCGGGTCGGGGGGCAGGCCGTAGACCTCGGGCTCGGCCAGCAGCAGGAAGAACGCCGCGGCCCCGCCCACGCCGTCGTCGGGGCTGTCGCCGTACAGCCGGGCCTCCGGCCTGCCCTCCCCGTGCAGCCGCTCCACCCGTTCCTCCGCGCGGGCCCGCAGCTCCTCCAGCGGCCCGAACTGGATGGAGTCGGTCGGGCAGGCCTTGGCGCAGGCCGGCTCCAGCCCGCCGAGCTGCCGGTCGTAGCACATCGTGCACTTGAACGCCCGGCCGTCGCGCTCCCTGCGGTCGATCACGCCGTAGGGGCAGGCCGGCACGCAGTAGCCGCAGCCGTTGCACACGTCCGCCTGCACCACCACCGTGCCGAACTCGGTGCGGAACAGCGCTCCGGTCGGGCAGACGTCCAGGCAGGCGGCGTGCGTGCAGTGCTTGCACACGTCCGACGACATCAGCCAGCCTTCGATGCCCCCGGACCCGTCGTCGCCGTCCCGGTCCTGATCGGCCGGGACCCGGCTCCGCTCCTCGATGAAGGCCACGTGGCGCCAGGTGCTCGCCCCCAGGCTCCCGGTGTTGTCGTAGGAGGTGGCCCGGAAGACGAAGCCGTCGTCGGGGATGTCGTTCCACTCCTTGCAGGCGACCTCGCACGCCTTGCAGCCGATGCAGACGCTCGTGTCGGTGAAGAAGCCGTACCTATGTGGTGCCACGTCCGTCACGGGAAGTCCTCGAATGATGAGTGTCCAAGTTTCTGCCCTGACCTGCGAAAACACTGAGGCTCTCTGAGCGGCTTGCCCGGGTCAGAGCCGGACAAACATCTCAACGACCGTCGTGACGGACTCGGCCACAAATCCCCCTGACAAATGCGAACGGCCCCAAGCCGGTGCTGGAACACCTGCTCAGGGCCTTGATCCCCCACCTGCAACACCAGGAGAGGACCCATGACCATTAGTAGCATCCCCGAGCCGGAGGATGTCTCCGCGCTCATCAGCGAGACTGAGGCATTCCTGGTCGCCCAGCAGCCTGTGACTTCGCCCACCGCCACCGCCCCGTCAGCGGCCGTGACCGGCGAGACCCGGCGCGTGCGCCAGCTCCGGGCCGAGGTGGCCGAGGCCAGGCTGCTAGCCGAGCTGCAGGACGACGACACCCCGCTGCAGTTGGACACCGTCCGCGTGCGCAAGCGCCGCCGGGCCGCCCACGAGGCCGCACGGCTTCACGAACTGGCCCAGGACCCGATGATGCGCGCCTGGCAGGCCTCCCGGATGCGCAAGCTCCTGGTGGCCGTGTCCCTGGTGTCGCTGACGCTCGCGCTGGCCTGGTCGACGGCCGGTGTCCAGGTGTTCGCCTCCGAGGGTGCTCCGGCCTGGTCGCCCTCGTGGGTGTTCGCCTGGCTGGTCGAGCCGTTCATGAGCATGGCCCTGCTGGTCGTCGTCGGCGCCCGTGCCTACATGGCCACCCACGGCCAGCCCATCGCGAGCAAGACGCTCACGCGGATCGAGTACCTGTTCCTGGGGCTCACGCTCGGTATGAACGCCTGGCGCCACCTCCCCGGCGTGGCCGCCGATTTCTCCCTGTCCGCTCTGGTCTTGCACACCCTCGGGCCCATCGTGGCCGTGGCCATCGTGACCGCTCTCCCGATCATCCTGGCCGCGTTCACGGCGCTGGATCACGGCCGGAGCACTGGCGCGGAGGCCTCCGACTACACTCCTCCGACGACTCGGCGGCCGTCGCCCTCCGCCCCTGCTGAGCAGCAGTGGGATAGGGGTTCGGACACCCGGACGTCTACCCCTCCGCGTGGCCGCTCCCTGGCCGATCACCGGACGGACCTGACGCTCCTGATCGCGAACGGCGATCTCCCGGCGAAGCCGTCAGCAGAGACCATCCGGAAGGCACTCGGCTGCAGCCGTGATACCGCCAAGGCCCTCCGCGACGAACGCTGAGCCTCCCCGAGATGACCCCGGCCCGCACGAGGGCCTGACGAAGCCACAGAGACAGTACGACCCCGGTCGGTGCGCCAACACCGGCCCGGGGTCTAGGGCCACCCCTGCACTACCAGGAGCGAACCTTGCCCAACCGTACCCCGGGATTCCGCCGGGCCGAGCTCCCAACCGATCACTTCACGACGGTCAGTAACAGGTGGGTCCGTGACAAGCGGCTGACCTGGAAGGCTCGCGGTGTCCTCGCCTGGCTGGCTTCCCACAAGGTGGGTTTCCGGATCTCGGAGAACACCCTCATCGCCGCTGCGCCGGACGGCCGTGACGCCGTACGCGGGGCCATCAGGGAGCTGGAGACGCACGGCTACCTCGTCCGGGAGCGTCAGCGCGCCAGCAGCGGGAAGCTCGGCCACGTCGACTACATCCTGTGCGACCCCTGGACGGCCGGAAATCAGCAGGTCAGCACCAACGACGGATTTTCCGTCACTGGTGGTACCGCCACCACCGCACCTCCGCCGGAAAACCCGTCACAGGTCACGACCAGCGGAAACGAGGTCAACGCCCAGGCCGCACCTACGACGGGAAACCCGTCAATGGCCGTGACCAGCGGAAACGACGCATCGTCGCAGGTCAGCACCAACGACGGATTTTCCACCCCTATAAGAAGAACAAACACCCAGAAGACCAAGAAGAAAATCAAGGACGAAAACCCGGCTGTTGATCTCGCCGTAGGCGCCGTTGCGGACCGTAACGCGCGCGACGCCGTCACGACGCCTCCGGCGAACCTGGAAGACCTTCCTCGGCTGGCTGGGGAAGTGCTCGGCAAGCTGCCGGACCACTACCGGACGGCTCCGGCCTGGCTGCGCTCCCGGCTGCTGACCAAGATCGAGGAAGCCCTTCACGCGGACAACGGCCCCGAGGCCGTGATCGTCTACACCGCCAAGTTCCTGGGCGACCCGAATTTCGGGGCCTACGAACGCCTGCGCCGGTTCGACGACGTGGTCCGCAAGCTCACCGCAGACGTCGCCGAGGGAGTCTCCTGTCCCTCCTGCGGCCTTGACGCTCATCACCCGTTCTGCACGGCCGGAGGTGCCTGATGACCGCAACCGAGATCGAGCGCCCGGCCCCGCATGTCCCGGATGTCGACGAGAGCCCCATGATCGACGCGGAGAGCGCGACAGGGCAGACCCTGGTCGGGAGGCCCGTTGATCTTCCCGAGGGCGCTGACGGCGATTCTGAGGCCGTCTACGCAACGATCACCGGCCGAGGGGATGTCCAGCGTCAGCCGATTCTCCCGGCGTGGGCTCGGTCGCGTCATGATCTGGCCGCTACGGCTCGCTGGTGGGCTGGCAACGTGGCCTACCGGATCGGGTACCACGCCTGGCACTCCCCGCTCTACGGCCTGCGGGTCATCCGCTGGACGCCGGTCGGCGGCGGGCGCCTGGTCGGCCGTACCTGGCGGTGGATGACCGACGCCGAGTCTCGGCCGCTGCGGCGGTCGATGGTCGTCGCCAAGGACTCGGACGCCTACCTCCGGCTGGTCAAGCAGCGAGACCGCACGGTCCGCCGTCGCATGATCGTTACGGCGTCTGGCCTGGCGGGTCTGAGTGGCGCCGGGGCCGCGTCGTGGACCCTGCTCCCCTGGTGGGCTCAGGCCATGCTCTACGGCGGCCTGACGGTCGGCCTGGCCCGCGCCGGCCGCCCTGCAGACAAGCCGCTCACCAACGTTGCCGTGACCGTGACCCGGTTCCACAGGCTGACGGCCGAGCGGGTTCGGGAGGCGCTGTGTGTCCTGGGCGTGACCGGCCTGAAGGACCCGAAGGCGATCACGTTCCCGACCGAGATCCACCGCGACGGCCCCGGCCAGCTCGCGCGGGTGAACCTGCCGCTCGGTGTGGAAGCCGTGTCGGTGGTCGAGAAGCGCGGCAAGCTCTCCAGCGCCCTGCGGCTCCCCGTTGACCAGGTGTGGCCGAGTGCCGGCCCGGACCACGCTGGCCAGCTTGACCTCTGGGTCGGCTACCAGCCCGCGAGCAAGATGCGCCCGCCGAAGTGGACCGTCCTCGCCGACGGCGCGCGTACGTCGGTGTTCGAGCCGGTTGCCTTCGGCGCCGACCAGCGCCAGCGCCCGGTGTCCTCGCCCCTGTTCTCGCGGAACTGGCTGATAGGAGGCATGCCGGGGTCGGGCAAGTCGTACGCCGCCCGCGCCCTGGCCCTGGTCGCGTCCCTGGACCCGACAGTGGAATTCAAGATCGCCGAGCACAAGGGCACGGCCGATTTCGCGGACTTCGAGCCGATCGCGTCGGAGTACTACTGCGGTGTCGACGACGAGGCGATTGCCGGAAGCGCCGGGATCATTGCGTGGGGCCTGGCCGAGGCCGAGCGGCGCGGCAAGCGGATCAAGAAGTACCGGGCCGAGGGACGTGCGCCCGAGGGCAAGGTGACGCCGGAACTGGCCACCGCTGGCGTCGGCCTTCACCCGGTCGTCATCCTGATCGACGAGGCGCACGAGCTGTTCCTGGCCGACAAGGACGCCGCCGTCGGCGCCGAGCGGCTGATCAAGCGTGGCCGGGCGCTGGGCCTGATCGTCATCCTGGCCACCCAGATCCCCGACAAGGACTCGCTGCCCCCGAACATCACCCGGTGCGTCAACATGCGCTGGTGCCTCGCGGTCCAGGAGCAGGTCGCCAACGACATGATCCTCGGCACCGGCTCCTACAAGCGCGGGATCACCGGTACCGCGTTCCGGCCGGAAATCGACGCCGGTTGGGGCATGGTCACCGGCCTGAAGGACCCCTCGGCCATCCGGTCCTACTACCCGTCCGAGTCCGAGACCAAGAAGATCCTGGCCCGCGCCGTAGAGCTCCGTGGCGGACACGTGCCGACTAGCGAGCAGGACCAGCCCCGGCTGGACATCCTGATCGACGTGGTCAGGGTGTGGCCGACCGGCCGGGCCGGCGTCCAGTGGCAGACGCTGGCCGAGATGCTCGCCGACCACCGGCCGGAGGCGTATGGGGACCTGTCGGCCGAGTCGGTCTCCGCGCTGGTGCGTGGTCTGGGAGTCCCGAGCGAGGACGTCAAGGCCGACGGGCGCGTCTTGAAGGGCTGCAAGCGGGCGGAGATCGACGCCGCCGTAGAACGCCGTGAGCTGACTGCCAGGTAGCGGCTGGCTCGGTGTCTCAGACCCCCCTCTGGGGCCGATTTCTGGGGCACCGAGCCCACCCAGCTACCCGCTACCTCGTGATGTTTTCGCAGGTTAGGGCGGTAGCGGGGCCTGGTAGCGGATCCGCTACCTCGATCAAGCCCGCTACCCCGAAAATCACCCCCGAAGGGAACCCTCATGAATGATCAACTGCTCGTCGCTGCGGTGGCCATCGGCGCTGTCTGGTTCGTCGGCCGGAGCGTCTTCCGGCACAACCTGACCCGGTGCCCGCGATGCAAGGGGACCAGGAAGATCCGCAGCTCGATCCTGTCCAGCCGGTACCGAACCTGTACGCGCTGCGGCGGCGCGGGTGAAATTCGGGCGTGGTTCGGCTCGAAGTAGGCCCGTACGTGCGAGAGCCCCTGTGCCAGCATCACGGCACAGGGGCTCTTGTCGTCTCGCCAGTCGAACGGCATCCGGATCACGACCCTGCCGGGGCGCCGATTTCGGGGTCGTGCTCGGGATGCCGGACGTGGAGGTTCTTCACGCAGCCAGGACAAGCCAGGCCGGACGCAGGATCGAAGGGGATTCTCCCGATAGCCGCGCTGACAGGCTTGACGTCCAGCCCGCAAATCGCCTCCGTCACCTCACGGTTGTCTCTGTTGCCTGGCACGGCGTGCCGGATCGCTCTGTTGGCCTTGAGGACCACGGGGAAGGCCTCGAAGCCAACCGTGTAGACAACGCGCTCGCCGCGCGCCCTCGAAGGGGTCGAGACCACCGTGAGGTCGGCCACGTGGATCGGCCAGCGTCGTTGCCCTGGAAACTCCTGTACGGGGTCGTCCATCTCGACCAGAGCGAAGGTAGACGCGCCTCGCTCGATGAGCCGGATCACGTACCCGAGGTTCCCGACGAGCCTTCGGGCCGACTGTGTGAAGGAGTGGCTGAAGAACAAGGAGTCGACGACCACTCGGCACCCAGGGGAGATGTCAGCGCTCACGCCGGTACGTCGTCTTCGGGCGGCTCGTACTCCCACGACCACGCTTTAATCCGGTTTTTCACAGCACGGATTCGTAGACGTGCTAGGTCATCGTCGACCAGGACCTGTTCACAGCCCTCGGCAATGGCCTTCTCGGTCAACAGGCCGGTGTAGCGCGCTTGCCACCCGACGTCGGTGTGCGCGACCTCGTAGCCCAGGATTTTCGGCTCATCGCCAGTTCCAACTCCCATACCCAGCAGGCTATGACGCGGTATAGAGCGGTGTACAGCGGTAGACCGCTCCCCATACGTTTATGCAGCTCAAGACCGTTCTAGATTGATTCGCATGGCAGATGTGCAGGGGATCCCCGACTTCGACCCATCAGATATGGCGTACGTCTACGCCCAGATGGCCGACCACATCGCTCTGCGCATCGCCGCCGGTGACCTCCGCCCCGGCTCCCGCCTGCCCGGGGAACGCGCCCTGGCCGAGGAGTACGGTGTAGCGCTCGGCACCGTACGGCGTGCCGTCGAGGAACTGCGGGACCGGGGGCTCGTTGTGACCCTGCCAGCCAAGGGGACGTTCGTCGCGGTCGAGGACGAAAACGAGTCGGAACCGTCCGGACCGGTCTGAAAATACTTACTACTCACCCCTATGGCGGGGGGCTGGCTGGCAAACCATCTCTACGCGGATTTGCCTAGGTCAGAGCCCTGTGCAGTGATCCGAGGTGGCCGTTGTGCAAGGCTGACCCGAGTTAGGATCTCGGTCCGCGTTTGCAGTAGTTCCGCCCCAACTGTGGGGAGGTCGTTTTCCGCATTTGCATGGTTGACGGATTCGGCAACATAGTAAGTATCTTTTCGTATGAGCCGATAAGGGGCCTCCTGCCTCGGCTGCACGTCAGCGATATGGCGGCCAGGCGTGTGGTGCGCTCGCCCTCGTCCAATCGGGTGTCGAGGAACGTGATCAACCAGGCGATGCCAGTCACTGTCCACCCTTAATTGGGCCCTCGGCGGCCTGCCCGCAGGTCTCACCAGAGCACTCCCGCTCGGCGGCCTGGTACAGGCGGTGCTGCAGGTGTTTGGTAAAAGCGGCCATGACGGAGGCGTGTAGCCACAGCGGCGGTTCTTCGGGAAGACCATGGCGATGCCGACGGGGCCAGGAGACCAGTGGCCCCAGATGGGCCATTGCGTAGGAGCAATCCTTCACCCGGGTTGAACTATTCCTCACTGGGTGTGTCGTTTCTTTAGCGGTACGTCGCGAAATGTCGGCGGCCTGCCGTACGGTCAGCCTTTGTTCACCCTCGTCAGGGACAAGGGTGACCGCGAAAACGCATCAGAAGGTGGGGCGCTTCGGCACTCAGCCTTCTTCCAAAACAAGCGGAAGGGCGAGTACGTGGTCGAACACATCGTTAAGCGGCTGGTAGAGGCCGTTAGCGAGGACCGGCCGGACGCCGGGGTCGGCGTGGAAACGGTCTATCGCCCGGCGGCCGGGGACAAGGTCATGCCTCCCTCGTTTCCGGGGAACAACGGGCCCTACCTGATGGAGACACGGTGGGTGGACGGTGAGGCGAAGAAGGTTGTGGTCCTGGATCAGGTGCCCTCGCAGGCCAACCGGGTCGAGGAGGCGTTACTCGCGGCCCGGGACGCCGGCCGCATCCAGCTTCCGCTGTTCGAGCTGATGGCTGAGACGAGCCGTGGAACGCTCCGTCTCACCTCGTTGGAGTTCCCACACCGCTACGCGGATGCCTACTTGCGCGACAGCATGGTGGACGGGGTGCGCTTCGACCGCAGCGAGGTCGGACAGCACCTGCGGCAGGTCAGCGCATTGGACGTTTGCCCTCTGTATGAGCGCGACCCGGGCTCGCTGCTGTTCGGTGCCTGGGACTCGCACCGGAAAGGCCGCTGGCCGAAGTTCGCCCGGATCTACTCCTCCTCGATCGTGGGCATCGACCCGCAGGAGGGGCAGCGCAAGGCAACGCGGGTAGACCCGCTCAACCTCACCGGAGCGATCGACGACAAGGCCAAGGCGGAAGCTGACTGGCAGTACGTGCAGGTCGGGGAGAAGAAGGAGAAGAAACAGGGCCAGCGACTGAGCGAAATCGGGCACGGCAACATCGCGCCTGGAGAAGCCCACGGCGGGGTTTCGATCATCGAGGCTCGCCGGTCGGGCTGGATCTCCCTGGCGGCGATCGAGCGGCTGCGGTTCGGTGATGCCTCAGCGGAAGCCGCCCAGCTGGCGAGGGCCACGCTGGTCGCTCTGGCACTGGCCGGGGATCGCCTGACCTTCGGCCGCCCGTCGGTCTGGCTGCGCTCAGGCTGCGACCTCGTTCGATCGGGCGAGATCTTGGCGTTCGAACAGGACGGGGGCGTCCGGGAGGAGTTCGCCCTGTCCGCGAGCGAGGCCATCGAGGTCTTCCACGAGCTGCGGGACCGCGCAGCAGCGGCCGGGGTGGTGATGGCCACGGATGCCATTCGGCTGGAGCCGATGCCGTCCCTGGCCAAGGCGATCGATGTCTCCACGACACAGGCCGCAGCGGAGGAGTAACCCCTAATGCCGTTGGCAATCACGGTCCGCCTGCGGGCGGGCCGCTACGAGGCGGCAGGGACGCGGCCGTCGCAGGCGGAATGGCCCCCTCATCCCGCGCGGCTGTTCTGCGCCCTGGTGGCGTCCGCCATGGATGACAACGATTGGGCGACGCTGCGCTGGCTGGAGGCGGCGGGCGTCCCCGAGGTGTGGGCCTGCGAAGCAGCCGACCAGGAGGCCGTCGAAGGCTATGTGGTGACCAACACGATCGAGCAGAAGGGCGGCAGCCAGTCCTGGCCCGGACGGACTAACGGGTCACGATCTCGGGTCTCGGCCATTCCCCAGGTTCCGGCGTTCACGATCGTGTGGGCGCACGCCACCCCCGACGGCGACACCCTGGTGTGCCTGCGCAGGCTCGCCCGGCGCGTGCCGTACGTGGGTCGCGCGACCTCGACGGCGTCCCTCAGCGTGGAAGCCGAGATCGACGAGCCGGGGCCGGAGTGGGCGCGCTACGTGCCCTCCCGTATCGGAGAGCATGCGCTCGCCGAGCTGCGGATCCCCTACCCGGGCTACACCGACCAGCTCCAGCATTCCTATGCCGACGGTCAGCGCGCATGGGCCGTGGCCCGCAGTGTCCCCTACACCGTCGCCGGCCGTACGGCGGAGCCCGCGGTGGTGGAAGGACCCTTCTCCGACCTGCTCGTTTTCCGCTTCGCGCCCCGCGTGGTACAGCCGGCCGGAGACTCGCTCCTGACGATGACCGCGAGGCTGCGCCAGGCGGTCATCCAGCGGATCGGCGACGACGTCCCGGCGGAGGTGTCCGGCCACGGGGCCGAGGATCGGCCGCACCTGGGCTATCTCGCTCTGCTCAACACCGGGCACGACAACGCGGACGGCAATGTGCTCGGTGTGGCGCTCGCCGTGCCTCGCCAGATGGATCCCGGCAGCCTTGACCGGCTTTTGGAACGGACCGTCGATGACCCGATCCGCCGGTTGACGATCCGCCGGGACCAGGCGATCCCCGTGGAGCACGACCCGTATCTGACCACTCCGCTACGGCTGACCCCCGAGTGGTGGATGGCGGCTCCCCAAGGGAGTCGCGGCTGGGTGACCGCCGCGCCGCTGATGCTCGACCGCTACCCCTCCCGGAAGCAGGACGCTCGTGATCTGGTCTTTCGGAGCCTGGCCACCGCCGGATACCCCGAACCGGATGAAGTTGAGATCTCCCCGGCGGCATTGACCCGGGGGGCCGTGCACCGGCCGCGCAAAGGCACGATCCCCGAAGGCCGGCCGGTCCGTCCGATGGTGCATGTGCGAGTGAGGTTCGCTCAGCCGGTTGTTGGCCCCGTGCTGGCGGGGTCGATGCGCTATCTCGGGCTGGGATTGTTCGTACCGGACAGGAGCAGCCGATGAGCCAGTTGACCGCAGCGGACTTCTCCGAATTCCTACAAGAAACTCACGGCCGAAAGCCGTTCCCCTGGCAGCAGCACCTGGTTGAGCGCGTGCTGACCGAGGGGCGTTGGCCGGATGTCCTGGACGTCCCGACCGGTCTGGGCAAGACCACGATGATCGATATCGCGGTCTTCGTGGCCGCGGCAGGCGTTGAGTGCGCGCGCCGTCGGCTGTTCTTCGTGGTGGATCGCCGCCTGGTCGTCGACGAGGCGTACGAGCACGCCATTGCGTTGGCCGGGGCGCTCGCCGAGCCGAAGGGGCCGATCAGCGCCCATGTCGCGCAGGTACTGCGTCAGAAGAACGATGACGGGCCGGCGCTGCAGGTCACCCGGATGCGCGGTGGCGTCACGTGGTCGTGGCGGTGGCTGGAGCGTCCCGACCGGTACGCGGTGGTGGTCGGCACCGTCGATCAGATCGGCAGCCGCCTGCTGTTTCGCGGCTACCAGGTCGGCCAGCATCTGCGTCCCATCGACGCCGCACTGACCGGCACCGACAGCCTGATCGTGATCGACGAGGCGCACCTGGCTGAGCCGCTGGTCAAAACGCTCCGAGCTGCCTTCATCGCGGACGACCCGCAGATCGTGGTGGGGCCACAGCCGACGCTTATCACCATGTCGGCGACCACGCCTGCGGCCGAGGGGCAGCAGGTGCACCGAGCCGACACCGACGACCAACACGAGATCGCCCGCCAGCGGCTGGCCGCTCCCCGCCGCCTCCATCTCCTCCAGCCGGAGGTGACCAAGAAGAACGCCGGCGCCGTGATGGCCATGACGATGGCCGCCTGGGCGAAGGCTCTGGTTGGTGACGCCCAGTCGGGGCACGTCGTCGCCGTCATCTGCAACACGGTCGGCCGGGCGCGTGCCGTACACACCCTCCTGCAGGGCGGCGACGCTGATGTGGAGCTGCTGATCGGCCGCAGCAGGCCGATCGACCGGGAATACCTGCTCAGGCGCTGCTACCCCCGGATGAAGGTGGGCCGCACCCGCGCCGCCGGGAAGCCGTTGATCGTATGTGCGACCCAGACGGTGGAGGTCGGCGCCAACATCGACGCTGATCATCTGGTGACCGAGTCGGCGTCGCTGGCGGCGCTGATCCAGCGGCTGGGGCGGCTCAACCGGCTCGGCAAGCTCACCCGAGCTGATGCGGTGGTGGTCCATGACGCGAGCGTCGGGCCAGACGATCCGGTGTACGGCCCGGCCCGTCAGGCTACCTGGCAGTGGCTCAGCACGCTGACCGCACCGCTTGAGTCGAACCAGTTGGGCGATGGAATCGACGTCTCGCCGCTGGCCCTCCGCAGGCTCTTGGAGCCCCTGGATTCGACTGTGCGGCAGGGCATGCGCGAGCCGCTGCCCTATATGCCCGTGCTGTTCGACCAGGTGCTGGACGCCTGGGTGCGGACATCGCCTATCCCGTACCCCGACCCGCCGGTCGCCCCCTACCTGCATGGGATCGATCGGGGGAGTCCCGACGTCGCGGTGGTCTGGCGATCGGGGCTGGTGGAAGGGGAGCCGCAGGCGTGGCCGTCGACGGTCATGGAGATGCCGCCGTCCACCGAAGAGGCCGTCGAGGTCTCCTTGCACGCGGTGCGGCAGTGGCTGGCCGAGGAGGAGAGCAGCGACCCGCTGGGCGATGTGGAAGGCGCGCCGCAGGATGAGGATCCGCCGCCGAGCCGGTTTTGGCGGCTGAACCAGGTGGTGTGCTACCGGGGCAAGGATGATGTCACGCTGATCAGCCCTGCCGAGATCCGGCCAGGTGATCTGATTGTGGTGCCCTGTGAGCAGGGCGGTTGCGACGAGTACGGCTGGAATCCCACGTCCACTTCCCCTGTGCTTGATGTGGCCGATCTCGCCTATCGCGGTGGCCGCCCCGCTGTACGGCTCGGCCCGGCAATCGTTGACGCCGCTCGCCGTGAGTCTCCCGCTATCGGGCAAGCGCTGCGGGACCTGATCGACCAGACGCGCGCCGACCTGGCCGACGACACCCCACCCGCCGCCGGCGTCTACCGAAAAGAGCTCCAGCGCATCATCGACCTGCTGCCTGCGGAGGACCTGGAGAATCCGTTACCGCTGGCCCGTAACCTACGTGCTCTGACCCGCTGCACGGTCACCTTCACGGACAAGGCGCCTTATGTGGCGCTGCTGACCACCAAGGGCGGGGCATGGGTCGGGGACGCTGATGCTTGGGGCTCGTCCGTAGCCGGTTCCGGCAAGAAGATGACCCTGCATGTCCATGAGCGCGCCGTCGCCGACCGGGCCGAGGAGTTCGCTCTCAATCTCGGCTTGGGGCCGGTGCTGGTCAACAGTGTGCGGGTCGCGGCGCTCTGGCATGACGAAGGCAAGCGGGATGCCCGCTTTCAGGCGATGCTGCATGGCCGTCCCCCTCGCGTCCTGCGCAGCGGAACCCGCCGGGAACTGCTGGCCAAGTCCGGGCTCGATCCCGCCGACCGAGCCGCCTACCGGCGGGCCAAGCTCATTTCGGGGTATCCCGACGGGATGCGGCACGAGGCTCTGTCGGCCCGCATCGCCCACCTCCACCTGGAGGCCGGATCCCACGATGTCGATCCCGACCTCGTGATCCACCTGGTCGCGGCCCACCACGGCCGCAGCCGCCCCCTGCTGCCGCCCATCACCGATCCCGCTCCAGAAACCGTCCACATCGACGAGTTGTCGGTCACCCTCGACACCGGCGAAACCCTCGACTGGGACGCGCCCCGCAGGTTCGCCGAACTCAACCAGCGATACGGCCGCTGGGGGCTTGCCCTGCTGGAGTCCGTCGTGCGACTGGCCGACATCTGGTGCTCCGAGCGTGAAGAGGAGGGCACACCGTGAACACCGTCGACCTGCCGGCCTTGGACGGCCGTGACCCGCTGGGATTCCTCGCCACCCTGGGCCTGCTACGGGTCCTGGGAGAACAGGTCCGGCTCAGCTTCTCCGACACCACCGGCTGCGCTCAGATTCACGGCGACTTCCACGACACCGACGAGATCGCAGGCGCGCTGCGAGACATCGTCGAGGCCACCGACGATGACGCGGCACTTCCCGCGCTGGGACCGAAGTTCCCGCTCCGCCCGGCTCCCCCGAGCCGAGCGCATGGGGCGGACAAGGCCGACGAGAGCGACCCCATGCGTGTGCTCCGTCCGGCGTACGGCGAGCATCTCTATGCCCGGGTGGAGCCGCTGGGAAGCGCGGCCGTCGAGTGGCTGTCCTTCCTGGTGACAGATCTGGCCGTGGATCGCGCCGGCCGTGCCGCGCTCACGCCGTACATGGCCCCAGCCGGCAAGCAGACTGTCTGGACCTTCTTCCGTAAGTCCCTGGAGGTGGTGCGAGCAGAACCATCCCGGCTGGCCGAAGCCTTGACCGGGTGGCGCCGGGTGGACGGCTTCACCGGCGAGTACCTCGACCACCGAGTCCTGCGTAGCGCCGCTGACCACCCATCGGGAAAGTCCATTCCCGCCGGGGTTCCCGGTGCCACCTGGCTGGCCACCCAGGCGCTGCCCCTGCTCCGTGTCACCGGAGACGGCCAGAACGCTTCCGCGACGCTGTGGCACCGCCACAACCGGCGCGCGGTCATGATCTGGCCTCTGTGGAGACCCGCCCTCGATGCCCATGCCGTTCAAACGTTGCTCGACCACCCACTCCTGCGGCCCACCCCCTCGCGGCAGGGGCGGCCCGTCACCGTCGAGCGCAAGCGTCTTCTCCCGCTCGGTGTCTTCGACGTCTACGGGGCAGAACGGCAGTCCATCGAAGGCGGCAAGAGTGCCGGTGTCCTTGTCCCGATCCGCATCGCTGATCAGCCAGACTGATCCTTGGTCCGGCTCTTTTGGTTCAAACGCTCCTTGACAACATCACAATGGCTGTCTCCCGTAGGTTTCTGATGCGCAGGTTCGGAACCTCAAGTGCACATGCTTTCCCAGGGGGGTTCCGAACCTCAACAAGGTCATTCGGTGGACAAATCAGTCGGCTCAAGCGTGTTTTACTTATCGCTCTAAGTAGTAATTGCAGGTTGCGGAGCGCTTCACTCCGGCTTCAAGGCCGGACCTCATTGCGGCCTCTCTCAAGCGGCAGTGACCGTCATCCCGGCGCGCTTCACTCCGGCTCCAAGGCCGGACCTCATTGCGGCTGAGTGGCCGTGATGGCCGGCGTGGGGATGTTCGCTGGCTTCACTTCGGCTTCAATGCCGGACCTCATTGCGGCAGCATGTCCCCGGACCACTGCGGCCCGGACGAAGGTGCTTCACTCCGGCTTCAAGGCCGGACCTCATTGTGGCCGCGAGGTCATGGAGCTGTGCCTGCACACGGCCGAGGCTTCACTCCGGCTCCAAGGCCGGACCTCATTGCGGCGCTAACAACGCGGCACTGACGGCGCTGCCGGAGGTGCTTCACTCCGGCTCCAAGGCCGGACCTCATTGCGGCCACCCGGCCTGCTCGAACTCGGCGCCGAACCGCAGGCTTCACTCCGGCTTCAAGGACGGACCTCATTGCGGCGGTGATCGCAAGACGTGGGTCACCCAACCGGCCCGGCCGGCTTCACTCCGGCTCCAAGGCCGGACCTCATTGCGGCTAAGGCTAATCGGTGTCATCTCCGCGGGCCCAGCGCTCCCAGGGCTTCACCTCGGTTCCACTGCCGAGCTTCATTGCGGCAGCGCGTCAGCCGCGCGCTCTCCCAGCTCGATGTAGCTTCACCTCGGCTCTACTGCCGAGCTTCATTGCGGCGATCAGATTGTCTGCTGGTCGGAGCAGGAACGAACCGCTTCACCTTGGCTCCAAGGCAGGACCTCATTGCGGGGTGGGTGCGACGGCGGTGATGCTGGCTCGGCCTACCGCTTCACTCCGGCTCCAAGGCCGGACCTTATTGCGGCCCGGCCCGGGGCGCCGAGTCGCCGCGAGCGCGAGCGCGCTCCATCCCGGCTCCACTGCCGAGCTTCATTGCGGCCAGTCCTGGCTAGCCGAAGCGGCTAGGTTGGGGTAGCTTCACCTCGGCTCCACTGCCGAGCTTCATTGCGGCTTGGCCAGCACCGAGATCAGGCCGCCGACCCGAACCGCTTCACTCCGGCTCCAAGGCCGGACCTCATTGCGGCGCCTTGCCGGTGCTGGTGTCTCCCCACAGCTCGAACGCTTCACTCCGGCTCCAAGGCCGGATCTCATTGCGGCCGGTGGCTGCACCTCGTCCCGGCCGTCGCGCTGGGCTTCACTCCGGCTCCAAGGCCGGACCTCATTGCGGCTACCTGGGAATGCACTGGGCCCACCGCCGAGAGCCCGGGCTTCACTCCGGTTCCAAGGCCGGACTTCATTGCGGCAATCTCCCGATAGAGGCACGCACCGCAGAACAGCGCGCTTCACCTCGGCTCCACTGCCGAGCTTCATTGCGGCGCGTTCATCGTCGGCGAGCAGGCGCTACGCATCCCGGCTTCACCTCGGCTCCACCGCCGAGCTTCATTGCGGTCAGTTCCGCCCCTACCCCGGCACTCCCGAGTGGGGGCGCTTCACCGCGGCTCCGCCGCCGAGCCTCATTGCGGCAACTACGTTCAAGCTTTCGCCGATTTCATCGCCGAGCTTCATCTCGGCTCCACCGCCGAGCCTCATTGCGGCCCGAAGCACTTCCCAGACCACCCAGCACGTCAGCCTTCACCTCGGCTCCAACGCCGAGCCTCATTGCGGCGGAGCACCAGACCCGGACATGATGGCCCTGGCCGACTTCACCTCGGCTCCAACGCCGAGCCTCATTGCGGCGCGTGGTACATGCGAAGTCGCAACGCCGCCGCCGCGCTTCACCTCGGCTCCAACGCCGAGCCTCATTGCGGCGGCTCGGACGACTACCCGACCGCGTGGGAGATCAGCTTCACCTCGGCTCCAACGCCGAGCCTCATTGCGGCCTGTCCAATGGGAGCCTGCTGCCGTTCGCCGTGCACGCTTCACCTCAGCTCCAACGCTGAGCCTCATTGCGGCGACGCTGACGAGCCGGTGACCGCGTCCCTGGGTGCGCTTCACCTCGGCTCCAACACCGAGCCTCATTGCGGCTGATTCGGCAGGGAGCCGAGGGCATCGCGGGCGCTGATGCTTCATCTCGGCTCCAGCGCCGAGCTTCGTTGCGGCGTGTCCCTGGCTCAGGGGGCGCCGAAGAACATTCAGGGGCTCCATCCTGGTTTCATCGCCGGGCTTCATTGCGGCTGCTCCTCCCACACCCGGTCCACGTACCCCTGCTCCGCTCCATCCCGGCTCCAGCGCCGGGCTTCATTGCGGCGTCGGGTGGGCGCTCGCCGGTGTCGGCCTGGCCGTGGCTTCACTCCGCCTCCAAGGCCGGACCTCATTGCGGCTACACCAACAACTACGTGCCGAAGGCGTGGGCGGTGGCTTCACTCTGGCTCCAGCACCGGACCTCATTGCGGCGCGCGCAGCCACTCCCCGTAAGTGAGGCCGCAGCCTGGCTCCATCCCGGTTCCAGCGCCGGGCTTCATTGCGGCCCGCACGCCGAACGACGAGCCCTGGCCGGCGCCTAGCTCCATCCCGGCTCCATCGCCGGACTTCATTGCGGCGACTCCGAGGGTTGGGGATCCGACGAGACGACCCAGCTCCATCTCGGCTCCATCGCCGGGCTTCATTGCGGCGCCCGAACGGCCGACCAGGTGATCCGCGCACTGGGTCGCTTCACTCCGGCTCCAGCGCCGGACCTCATTGCGGCCAGGAGACCGAAGCTCACCAGTTGGCCTACCCGGTGAGCTTTACTCCGGCTCTAACGCCGGACCTCATTGCGGCCTGCCGCTATACGACAAGACCCGCCAGTTCCGCGTGCTTCACTCCGGTTCCATCGCCGGGCTTCATTGCGGCGGTCTGGAGTGGGCGCAAAACGTCGCCACCGTCGGCGCTCCATCCCGGCTCCAGCGCCGGGCTTCATTGCGGCACCGCTGCCGGCGTCGTGATCGCCCTGATCCTCGGGCTCCATCCCGGCTCCATCGCCGAGCCTCATTGCGGCCCCACCTACAGCCAAGCCGTTCGGGTGGCCGGCACTGCCTTCATCTCGGCTCCACCGCCGAGCCTCATTGCGGTCACCACCAGCTCTTGCCGTACACCTCGGAAGCGAGCTTCATCTCGGCTCCACTGCCGAGCCTCATTGCGGCTTCGAGGAGGAGGCCAAGTCGCCGCAGTTGGGCGGGCTCCATCTCGGCTCCACCGCCGAGCCTCATTGCGGCGACATCACGGTGGCCCTGCTCGTCGATCACCTGCTCGCCTCACCTCGGCTCCACTGCCGAGCCTCATTGCGGCGTCGTTGAACGGCCTGGCGAGGAGCCTGAGCTGCTGCGCTTCACCTCGGCTCCAACGCCGAGCCTCATTGCGGCGACTGGGGCGGCTCCGCCTCGATCGCGTGGATCGAGCTTCACCTCGGCTCCAACGCCGAGCCTCATTGCGGCGCTGTCCTGCTGGAGATCCCCGCCCCGGAGCGGGTGCTTCACCTCGGCTCCAGCGCCGGACCTCATTGCAGCGCCGCCTGGGTAACGATCATCTCGGGTTGGCGTGAGCCGCTTCACTCCGGCTCCAGCACCGGACCTCATTGCGGCTCTTGGGACGAGGCCACCGCGATGATTCAGCAGCAGCTCCAGCCCGGTTTCATCGCCGGGCCTCATTGTGGGGCGTTGACGTTGGTCAGCTCCTGCTGCATAGCCGCAGCTTCATCCCGGTTTCATCGCCGGGCCTCATTGTGGGGCGTTGACGTTGGTCAGCTCCTGCTGCATAGCCGCAGCTTCATCCCGGTTTCACTGCCGGGCCTCATTACGGGGGCGGCACGTTGACGTTCGCCCGGGTCAAGATGCTGTTTCACTCCGGCTTTGCCGCCGGACCTCATTGCGGCAACCCCGGTGCCCCCGACTGGGACAGGTGCCTCAAGCCTTCTATCCCGGCCTCACGGCTGGGCCTCATTGTGGGTTGTAGGCGCACACGACCTCGACCACCAGGCGCTGCACGTAAGGGAACGGCTGGTACTTCAGGCCACTGTGTCGGTCTATGGGCCTCTACCTACCCGAATGACCGGGTGGGGGTCTCCCTGGCAGGGCCGTTTAACGGTGGGGGGGTCGATCATTGTCAAGAGGACTGGCCGGATCGGGCCGAGCCGCCACTAGGGCACGGGGCACGAGGCCGCCAAGCCGACGGGAGCATGCCGCAGGGCTGACCACAAGGCAGGGCCACCGCCGGACGACGTCGATACGGCATGTCCTGTGTTCCCTGTCGACCACGCCGACCGTTGGTAGGGGCGTGGTTCATCCGAAGTAGTTGGGCGCCGATTCCTCATTCTGTCTCCATAATCAGTATTATGGAGACATGATGGCCGCTGTTGATCTCCGTGCTGGCACCGTCGACCGTCCCCACTCCGGGGTCCGCCGGTGGCTCACCGACGCCGAGCGCGCCCACCTGTCCGAGCCGCAGGCCGCCCGGCTGTCGCTGGCCCGGTCTATCGGTGAGGACTCGCCAGCAGCCGGACCGGTCGAGACGTGGCTGAACACCATCGACTCCAACAACACCCGCGCCGCCTACGCCACCGACGTCCGCGCGTTCATCGAGTGGCTGAGGGAGCGCCACGGCATCACCGCCGACGACGCCCCGGTCAACCTGCTCGCCGTGACCATGGACGTGGTCGCCGCCTACGCCGACGCCATGCGCGAGATGACCGGCCGCTACGGCAAACCCCTGTCGGCCACGACCCGCGCCCGCCGCCTGTCGTCGCTGTCGGCGCTCTACAAGCACCTCGCCGCCCGCGCCGTGGTCCCGGCCAATCCTGTCCGCGAGCTGGAGCGCCCGAAGGTCAGCCACGACGGCAAGACCCCGGCACGGGACACGAGCGAGATGGGCCGCCTGATCCAGGCCGCCGAGAACAGCCCGCGAGACCTCGCCTTGGTGCTGCTGCTGTACGTCTCGGCCTTCCGGGTCACCGAGGTCTGCCGAGCCCGTGCCGAGCACCTGATCCGTGAGGGCGGCCGGACCCTGCTCGTCGTCCCGACCAAGGGCGGTAAGAGCCGGACCGAGCCGCTCGACCCCGCCGTGGTCGAAGTGCTGGAGTTGGCCATGGACGGGCGCACCACCGGCTCGCTGCTGCTGTCTGACAACGGCCAGACCCTCGCCCGGCACCATGTCCCGCCGATTCTCCGGCGCCTGGCCAAGGCCGCCGGGCTCGACAACCCCGACGCGGTCCGCCCGCACGTCATGCGCACCTCGGCAGCAACGGCTTGGCTGGAATCTGGGCAGCCCCTTCAGCGGGTCCAGCACAAGCTGAAGCACGCCTCATCCACGACCACCGAGCGCTACCACCGCCGTTCTCGCGGAGTCGCCGAAGACGCCGCGCTCTCGGCCGCCCTGGTCGCCGAACTTCCCCTTGGCGACGTCCTGGCCCACCTGCGTAGCGAGCACGCGAGCCCGGCCGCAGAGGGGACAACCCGGTGACTGGTCTGTAGGCCGGTTACCTGACTGACGGCCCCGAAGCCGAAGAGCGCTCGTTCCCTGCTGCTGGGGCGGGCGCTCTCGTCGCGACCGGGGCTAAGCGCGCTTCCAACGCCACTGACCGTTGGCGTACCGGGAGCACGTGTACCTGCGGTTGGTGGCCTTGGCGTAGCCGTACTTACCGCGTGCGGCTGCCGGGCAGTAGGCGCCCGGCGTGATGCACTTCCACGAGTTACCGGATCGCCGGTACTGGCACGCGGCGGACACTGAAACGGCAGGGGCCTGGACGACCGTCGCCGACGCGGGCAGGGCCTACGGCGGCCGGTGCGATCAGGGCGCTGCTGACTAGGGCGGCCGACACGAGCAAGTTCTTGAGCAAGGGGGATCTCCAGGGGGGATGCGTGCTCTCTGTAGGATTCGCCAGCAGCGCGGCCGGTCTGCCGGGGGGATGCCAGTAGGCCGGATCCGGCCACTGCCCCAGGCCGCCAGGCACACGACCGCACCCAGGCCCCGGTAAACGTATAGTTGCCGCCTACGGGTAGTCGGTAGGCCGCGGTAACCCTCCCTGCACGTGAACGGGCCGGTGTCGACGTGGTTCCGAGTACGAGGGATGGCATGATGCCGTCCTGCTGGAGCTCAGCCCAAGCGTGCGCCGATTTTCTGGCCAGGATCCGGTTGCGTCATGCGGATGGTCTGCGGTCAGGATCCGGTGCTGGCCATGGTCCCGGTCCTCATGGAGGTCTGGTAGACGGAGCGCATCAAGTATGCGCCGATTTTTCGGGCTAAAGACTCCTAACAAAAGTAGTGGGCTGGACCTGGTCAGCGGTCGGTGTCGTGTACGAGGCCGCCGGGCGGCGGGACGGGGTCAGCCGTGCCATCGCACGCGATAAACCCGGCGACAGTCGGTGGTCATCCCGCGATAATGGTCGATGTGGAGGAGGTCGAGGTCGTCGTCGCGCATCACGAGCGCGCAACCCTGCGCGTCGGAGACGTGTTCCTGAAGATCGACGCTGATCAGACGCGCGCCGACGTCGAGGTCGAGGCGATGGCCATGGCGCCGATCCCGACTCCGGAGGTCCTGTGGCGGAAGCCACCCGTGCTCGCGCTCGCCGCCCTCCCGGGGACGGCACTCGGCCGTCTCGGTGAGCGGTCGACCGCGTCGCCGGCGGCGTGGGCCGCGGCGGGTGCCGCCGCACGGAAGCTGCACGACGCGCCGCTGCCGCCATGGCCCGGTCGGAGCCTTGATGAGCTCGCATCGGATCTCGACGGCGAATGCGAGTGGCTCGTCACGAACGGCGTCCTCCCCGCCGACCTGGTCACGCGCAACCGCCGGGTCGCCGAGGCTGCGCTCCGGCCGTGGACACCGGTGTTCACCCACGGCGACCTGCAAATCAGCCACGTGTTCGTCGACGGTGACGAGATCACCGGCGTGGTCGACTGGTCCGAGGCGGGCCAGGGCGATGCCCTGTACGACCTCGCCGTCTTGACGCTCGGACACGAGGAGCACCTTGGCGACGTCGTCGCCGGCTACGGCACCGACGTTGATCTCGACGTGATCCGCGCGTGGTGGTCGCTGCGAAGCATGCTGGCGGTCCGCTGGCTTGTCGAGCACGGCTTCGACCCGTCCTCGTCAGGCTGCGAGGTCGACGTGCTGAGATCCCGGCTGTGAGGCTGCACGAGCCCGACGGCTACGAGTAGTCCTAAGGGCTCCTGACAAGGTGTGTCGCGGAGTCGTCGCCGGCAGATGATGGCGCAGCCCAGGGTGAGGAAGGCTTCGTGGATGTCGTCGCGGATCTCCCAGCGGATGCGCAGGCGGCGAGACCGGTGCAGCAACGCGAACGCGGCTTCGGCGACCCAGCGGTAGATGCCGAGGCTGGAGCCGTGCTCGGTGCCGCGGCGGGCGATGACCGGGGTGATTGCCAGCGCGCGGACCTGGCGGCGGTACTTGTCGTGGTCGTAGCCGCGGTCGGCATACACCCGTTCCGGACGCTGGCGCGGGCGCCCACGCTTGCCCCGGATCGGCGGCACGGCCTGCAGCAGCGGGATCAGGTGGGTCACGTCGTTGCGGTTGCCGCCGGTCACGGTGGCAGCCAGCGGGATACCGTGCGCTTCGACGATGACGTGGTGCTTGCTGCTGGTCCGGCCTCGGTCGACCGGCGACGGACCGGTCTTGGCCCCGCCCTTCATCGCCCGCACGTGCAAGCCGTCGGCCGCGGCCCGAGAGAAGTCCAGCAGGTCCGCGGCCCGCAGCTCGGCCAGCAGCACCTCGTGCAGCCGCTGCCGGACTCCGGCGTCGTTCCAGTCCCGCAGCCTGCGCCAGCACGTCATGCCCGAGCCGAATCCCAGCTTCTGGGGCAGGAACTCCCAACGGCTCCCGGTGTGTAGCACGAACAAGATGCCGCACAGCACCTTGCGGTTATCCGAACGCGGGCGCCCTGGGCGCTTCAAGTTGCGCTTGATTTGAGGCAACAGCGGCGCGATCCGCTCCCATAGCCCGTCCTCAACCTCCCGCGGTCGGCGCACGGTCGTCTTCTTCTCTGCTGTCTCACACCTCCGGCGGCCCATCAACGAAAGCTGATACACCCGCATTCCAGCAGGTCAGATACCCCACTTTTGTTAGGAGTCCTTACGACCTCGTGCATGATTGCGATGAAGGCGTGGTTCGCTGAGGCGACACTTTTTTGATCATGCTTTCTGTCCTCGGAGCCGGGTGGATGCAGTCTGCTGATCGGATAGAAGCGCAGCCACGGCGCGGATGGTTTCGGGCAGGTGGTCGCGGCGGCCGTGGTGGCGCGCCAAGGCCCTCCAGTTTTAGGTGGGCGATGCCGTGCTCGACGGGAATGCGCCGGGAGGAGTGCGCGTGCCGGGCTGCATCGTGATGGGCCATCAGCCATTGGACGTGTTCCAGGTTCCTGCCGCGCCGTTTGCGAGGTGAGGTGAGGATCTGACCTGCGGTCTGGCTGTTCAGACCCTGATAGCCGGCGTCAGCGAGGATCTGCAGGCCGTGGGTGTCGGCCAGCAGGTCAACCAGTCCGGACCGGCGAGCTTGGGTGATGTCGGCGACCGATCCGGGACGGGTTTCGCCGCAAAACAGCAGCTCCCCTTGGAGGTTGGTGAGGACCATCGTCTTCATCGTGTTCATCCGGCTTTTGCCGGAGACGAAGCGATCTCGTTCGGGGGTGCCGGCGGCTGGGCGGCGGACGCGGATCTCCGTGGCGTCCAAGATCGCTTCTTGACCGCTGTCTCCCAGGTAGGCGATCACATCGGCCGAAGTTCGTAAGCGTTGGCCCGTGGTGATGCTGCACCCTCGGTCAGCCGGTAAGGGGCGGATCTGGTGGATGGCGCGGGTGATGGTGGAGCGGGTGATGGTGGAGCGGTCGACGCCGAACCGGCAGCCCAGCACGTCATGGGTGACGCCGTGGCGCAGGTGCACCAGCGTGGCCAGCAGTCGATCGACGAACATCAGCTTGTGTTCAGCGCCGGCACCGAGGTTGCGTCGTCGTAGGCGACCGGCGAGCGCGGCTTGGTGCCGGGCCTGCCACAACGGTCCGATCTCGGCTACCAACTGCGCGATCACTTCGACCGACAGACCCGTAATCCGCCGGTTCTTCAAGATGATCGCGCGTGCGAGTGTTCTCACCACATCTGGCCCAACGAGCCGAGAGCCCAGAAGCCACGGCTAATCATGCACGAGGTCGTTAGACAGATCCATTTCTTCTTCCGCGTCCGCTCACCGGATCAACTGCTGGCCACCGTCGTCCCGTGGACCAGCCCCTGACTCCCGGTCGGTTACAAGCGGAACTTCTGGAATACCGCTTAGCACGATTGTCAGCCTCAGATGGTTCACCATAATGCGCATCTCCGCGCCTACATGCCACAGGGCCTGGGTGAGCGAGTTGCATTCGGCCAATTGGATGCCTGAGCCTCTCGATGCCCGCGGTTGTTCGCGGAACGTCCTTGTCCGGCGCGCGCCCCTTGGCCTTGTGCCGTGTCTCATGATGTAGGCGCATCTCGCGATCAAGGAATTCCGAGGCTTACAACATCACGAGCTCAACCTCAGGAGAAATTTTTGCCAGCTTAGATGTTGCTATCTGGCTTGGACGCGTAAAGGATAGAATGGCTTACGTTACGCTACCAGCTCGCGACGGTCTGCTATCGGAGCTCGATCGAGGGAGAAAATATGAGGACATTTTTGGAGACAGTGGCAGTTCACTTCATTGGAAGTGTTAACTGGACAGTTTTCCATATGACCAGGGGGCGTATCGTGCTGTATAGGTTCGGCAGCTTGCCCAGCCTTTCCCTTACGATGATCGAGCACCGGACAACAAAGTTACGCACCTTCTCAGTTCGCTATTTAAGCGATGGCGGCGATTACATTGCACTGGTAAGTGGCGTCGAAAAACGCCCAAAATGGGTAAATGAATTACTCAATATGAAATATGGCGGGATTGTAACTGTCGAAATTTGTGAGCAAACTTTTGATGTTGTCGCATCGGAAATAAATGAGGAATATCGTGACGGACTTCTAGGTCGCCTTTGTGAAAATCTCCCTCTAGGTGAACGCTACGAGATTAGAAGCAGGCGCTATGCGCCACTGGTTCGCCTGAAGAGGATTGCTTCTTATTGATTTAGGCAGAAATGTCCGCAGGTGCGGTATGATTCGACACCTGCGGACATATTTATTTCCTTATATAAGACGCCTTTCCTCTCCTCGGTTGATAGTTAGAGAAGGAAAGTTTTTCCGGATGAGCTAGCTGGTGTCTAGTTTTATTCGCACCACCAGCTATTTGCTCCACTTGTGGCGACTTCGGCATTAGGGGCCCAGACGCCATTAACTTGCGTTATTATATAAGTTCTGGTCCGGTAGTAGTGAGGACCGTTAAGATCCTGCCTGCAGTTGTAGGAGGTACTGGACTTCGAGCCGCTTCCTACGTTGCATCCCCACTTCACTGGACCGTTGGCGACAACGGTCCAAATCCCGTTTATCTTCAGTTCGAGGTCGGTTTCCGTGCGGCAGTCGTCCGGCTTTTTCGGTGTACACCAATTTATGTAGCCCTCAGCGCGGATCGGAGCTTTATTGTACACGAGCGTGAAAGGAGGTTCTGCTATGACAGTGCAGCCAATTATGTCGGCTGCTTTGGCCTGTCCTTTTTCGTCCGTGGTCGTTCCGGAGTACACCGAGCCAGGGCCTGCAGTGACCTCAGGCTGGCCAGGTAGAGGCGGTGAATCATCGGATTGATTACTGCTTACCGACGGGGAAGGAATGGGGGCGGCGATGGCCGGCGATGCTGCGCCGAGCAGCAACATCGCCAACGAAATAGTGATGGCGGATTTTTTTCCGATTTTCACTTTGATCTCCTTGTGTAGAAATTGAATTTAGCTAGGAGTTGTGCGTTGTTCGAATAACTCTCCTTTTCGGAGTGCGTCACCCTGGGGCCCTACATGAATCTCAACATGGGGGATCTTGAATGTCAATGCGGCCGTATTTGTTTACTGAGGGCGATGCTTTGAACCCAAAGTGTCGCGAAAGAAGCGTATGGAGTACATAATCGGACCCTTAGTAACGCTGAGTTCTAGACAGTTTGCGCGCGCGGCGGTCGACTAGCTGATAGTCCTCACCCCTGTTCGCTCGGTAGTAATTTGTGAATATGACTGCAAGTTATATTATGTTGTCCGCTAATGACTCTAGCCTTGAGCTTAAGGGCGCCCATACGGGTGGACCATCCCTAATTGCTGGGGCTGAAATGGTGATGGCGTAGACCCTGACGTGCTTTGATTACCGGATATATCGACGTCGTGAGATACGCACAAGGCGAAGGGCTATCCGCTGAGCGAAGAGCTTTTTGCGAGCGACTGTGGAGCGGCTCGTCCGCGCTAGGGCACGTATTTGGTTGCGATCAAAGGACGGCCCGGGTGAGGTTTTTGATTCAGATCATTGCGGCGCGAAGGTGGAGGTCGGCGAGGTAGTTCTCAGGGGTCTTGTCGTAGCGGGTGGCGATGCCTCGCCAGGTCTTCAACTTGTTGATCAGGCGCTCGACGGTATTCCGCTCGTTGTAGAAGTCGGTGTCGTGGCTGACAGGCTGGCCGCCTTTGCCGTCCTTGTTCTTGCGGTTGGCGGCCTGGTCCCTCTTCCGCAGGATGACCGCCTTGATGCGGCGTTTCCGTAGGTAGGTGTGGTTGCCGCGGGAGGAGTGGGCCTTGTCGGCGGCGCCCGCGTCAGGGGCGGGTGCGGGGACGGCCAACCGGCCCGCGGACCCGTATTTTCTTGAGCACGGGGATGAACCGCGGGCTGTCCGCGCTCTGCCCCGCGGTCACGACGAACGCCGGTGGACGGCATTTCCGGTCGGCGGCGAGGTGGATCTTGCTGGTCTGCCCGCTCCTCGATCGTCCGAGCAGGGCAGCTTTCAGCCGGAGCTTGCGGCGGCGCCGGATGCGTTGCCGTTCTTCCCTTCCCGTCTTTGCGGGCCGCCCCCTTTTGCCAAGTCTTCTCCTGCTCAGCAGTCTTCTCCAAGGCGGCGATGACGTCCTGGCCGAGATGTGTCCAGGCGGCGTTGTGGTGGTCCCGGGCGGTGGTGGAGTCCACACCGGCCGGGGGCAAGTCCACCTCGCCGCGTTGTGCGGCTTCCGCGATCAGGCCTCCGCAGGGCTTCGAAGACGCCGGCGTCCCTGCACTGCCGGAAGCAGTTGCGGACAGTCGACCAGGCGCCGAACTCCTTGGGCATCTTCCGCTACTGCCCGCCCGTCCTGAACCGCCAGATCACGCCCTCAAACTGCTGCCGTAGCCGCTCGGGGTACGGGCCGTACCTGCCGATCGGCAGGTACGGCTCAATGAACTCCCACTCCTCGTCTGTCGGTTGGACCCGCGTCATACAAGACGACCTACCGAATCAGGCCCCGCCCCAAGGGCAAATCCCGCAGATCGATCACAACTCGATACGCATCCTAGTAGAGAGGCTCATTGAGGGGATCTCTATGATTTTGGCCCGACAGGGGTTGGGGACTTGTAAGACGTAGGTGGAGATTCCCCGTTTGCGGCGGCATTAGCAGCCTGCAATATTTCGGGTTGTATTGAGTAGGAACGCCCATTAGATAATACTGCTGATATATCTTTAACTGGGAGTCGACTGACTGGAATGAAGAACCATTTATTTGGTTGGGATGGGTGGGCGTATGTGCGTTGCCGGTGAGATCCGGATGCGTCGGAAAGATAGAGCTCGCGTACTTCGCCCCTAACCCCACCGTAGAGGAAGACTTTCTTGTCATCCATAACTTCCATTGCCATATTAATAGGGTGAGCTTTTGGTAACTCAATGCCGCAGGCGGGAGTCCCTTGGCGACTAGATGAATCGACGGCGATGCAGAAATCCCCATTACCGTCATGGAAGGCAACTAACGACCAACGAGTACCGTCGACTGTGGTGGACCCAAGAGTCTTAGTCTCGGTAAGGCTGGCTGGCCGCTTGCCAACTTTCTCCCGGATATCTTTAGGTACAGGCTCAGATCTAGGCGTGACGGTTTCGGATGCTTTCTTGGAACTGTCTGCTGGAGCAACAGGCTCGGCCTGCGTACACCCTGAGAGAGCCATTACTGCAATCAATAATGAGCCAGCATGACGAAGCGATTTAATGTTTCCTCCGTAGTAAAATATGGAACCCCCGTAGTCTCCTGTTTGGGGTCTACGGGGGAGAAGAATTGCTAATTCCAGTACAGCCAAACATCGGACCAGACTAGGCGTGGAGAATCAAACTCCTGAATAAGTCCCGCGAATTGGCCGCTAAAATTCTTCCAGGGACTGCATGTTCCTGACTTGGGGCCATAGTAGACAGGGCTCGCCCAGGCAAATGTTCCTGGCCTGTTCAGATAGAGTCGATAACCATAGTCTTGATCGTTGTTTTGCGCATTGAAGCACATTTGTGCGTTCGAAGTTGCATTCTTCGAGGGAGTGTGGTCCCCATTGTCTGGACTGACTGTCTGAATGTAATGAGGGCCCGATGATCCGCCTAGCAGCCCCTTCTTCCCAGTGTCGTTGGGGTGAGGCTCTGAGTCCGGAACGGGCGGGTCGGTCGGAGTGTCGCCGATGTCAACCTTAGGGTCGACAGGCACCAACCCTCCTTCCTGGGACCAAGGGTGAGGAATCGGATCGTTGGAGGTGGTCGCAGATGCAGGAGTTTGGATTGCAGTACTCAGCAACGCTACAGCGAATGCCGATAGTGCGAGGGCTGATCTGCTGATACCCGTCACGTTTCTCCTTGGTTGGTCTAGTGATCAACAAGGGAGACAGTAACTCGACAAGTAGGATAATGCAAGATATCTAGAAAAGCGGGAATTTGGGTCAAGTCGGTTCCTACATTAGGGGATTTCGGGCTGTAAAATTCTCGCACCGTGTGCAACGCTAAAACTCCGCAGAGTGATACAACGTCTATCTGAATACTGCTAACTCTGCTAGATAGTTAAGTAAAAATTAATATTTAAAACATATGGTTGGTTATGGAAGGAGGCTGAGGCGGCTTGGACGGACAAGTGGGGGTGCGTAGGCGCAGTTTGGTGCCGACCTGCTGCTGGGATATGGGTGCCGGGCCTGCACCAAGCTCGGCGTCAAGCATCCTGACCGACTCCAGCTGGTCGTGGGCGAGCATGTGGGCCTCGTCGATGACTAAGCGGCATTCCAGAAGTTCCGCTTGTAACCGGCCGGGAGCCAGGGGCTGGTCCACGGGGCGGCGGTGGCCGGCAACTGCTCCGGTGAACGGGCGGGAAGAAGGAATGGATCTGTCTGAGACGGCCGGGCCAGGTGACGGCGGTGTTGGCGATGAACGCCTTGAGCGCGGCCCAGATCCGCTCGACCAGGTTGTCGTGCGGGCTGTAGCGCGCTCCGTACAGCACCTCCACCCGCGGGTGTGTCTCCAAGTAGCACGCGACGGTCCGAGCGTGGTGGATGCTGTCGTTGTCGCAGATCACCACGGTCTTCGGCGCGGCCGGAAAGGCGGCGGCCACCTCATCCAGCAGGCGCAGGAAGGGCCGCGCACCGGCGGCCCAGCCGATACACCCATCGCCCCATGGTCAGCTCCACGGCGCCGAACACGGTGACCTGCCGGTTCTTGCCCGGCGTGACGACGGCCGGACGATCGGCGCGCACCGTTCACCCTGATCGGATGTGCGGCAGCAAGTGCACATGGGTCTCATCGGCGGCCCAGACCACCGCCCCGCGCGGCAGGGCACGCAACCGCTCGGCGATAGCGGCCACCGCCCGCCACCGGTCCGGATCGCCCTGGGCCACCAGCTTGGGACGCCGCCAGACGGACACCAGCCGTACCCGCCGGTACAACGTGCGCCTGCTTAACCGGGGCCGGTTCAGGTAGCGCCACAGCCGCGCGAGGGTCCACGGCCCCGGCCGGGCCAGCAGCTTGGGATCCGGCCCATCAGGCGCTCGCCGCTCACGCGGGGGCGGCCGGGGCGGGGACGGTCGGCCAGTCCCGCCAGGCCGTGGCGGTTGAACCGGTCGATCCATCGGCGCACCGTGCCGGCGTCATAGCCGAGCAGGTCGGCGATCTGCGCCGCCGGCAGGCCGTGCAGCGACAGCAGGACCATCACCGCGCGTATCGCCTGCCGCCAGTGACCTCGCAGCTGGGCGTGTAATTGCTCGATCGAGGTGGCGGGGGCATTGGCGAACAGGATGGGCGGACGCATACTGACCACGACCTCGCCGGTGGGTGGACGTTGTGGCAACCTTGATCCAACCCCCGGCGAGGCCCGTGTCATGTCCTCATGCCCCCGGCGATCTCACGCCTGGTTACGTGCAGAACTTCTGGATAGGCGCTTAGGTATCCTCGGCAGGCCCAGGCGCCGGGCGTACGGGATTCTCTGCCCCGCACGTGGTACACCGCTTGTCCCCCGTGCTTGACCCTAGGTCGTACTCCTTCACGATCTCAGGATGGTCGCAGGGCGGATTTCCCTGCTCGGCCCAACGCAGCCTCATGAGGTCGGCGTCGTTCATCTGGACCATGGGGGCCTGCTCTCGCTGGAGGACGCGTCCTAGCTGTAGTACCCGTGGGCGTGGCTAATTACCTCCGCGCGCCGACGGTTTGGCGCCATGCAGGTCCGTGGATGCTCTGGGAGGTGTCTCGGATGGGGCCGCAAATAATTGCCCGATTTTTTGACATGCGGAAACGTGGTCGGTGGCCGGGAAAGTCCGTTGCGGGCCAATGGTCTGGGACAAGCACTCGCGCCAGCTCTACAAGCAGAGCGTTGGCGTGGTTCTCCTCTGGGTCATCCGGGCAGTGTTCATAGCCGATGCCGATTTTCTACCCGGCGGTGTTGAGGGGGCTGTGAGTGGATGTCGACGAGGGCCAGGTGGACGCGCTCGTATTTTCCGCGATTTTCTGACCTGCGGTTTTGCGGCTCACAGAGGATTCCCATGCGGCCGGTGGATTTTTGCCGGCCGACTGTCGGGCCGTTACTGCCGGGGTAGCAGGTCGTCCACTCGCCCGAGCTGGAACGCCGCGTTGTGCTGTGGGCGGGCAGATCCTGCGTGGGGACGAGGGGCGGACGGCAGTTGCCTCGACTCGCGCAGGTCCTCGGCCCACTCCTTGACCTGAGCGACGGTCGGGATGCGCTGGAGCCTGTGGACGTATGACCCAGGCACGCTTTCCCTCCGGATCTTCAACCAGTCGTAGTCGCACAGGGCCCGCACATGCTCCCCGATTTCCGCGCGGGTCCAGCCGCTGTGCCGCTCCAGCTGCGCCGTGGGCACCTCGACCTCCGGGTGCCCCTCGCCGAGCCGGGCCAACAGCAGCCAGAGCTGGACCGCACCGGGCGGTACGAAACCCTCGATCAAGGCCGTGGGGACGACCGGGTATTCGTCGTCGGGGAACAAGACCTCCGAGTACGGCGCGGCCCGGAAGGCTGGTGTGTCGCGGGTCATTCTGGCTCCTCTCGGCCACGCGCTGTGGTCATGACTCCTTAGCTGGCCATCCGCTCGCGGTACATGGCGAGACGGTTCGCGGCGTTGGTCGGGTCCGAGCAGTCGATCACGCCAGGGACCTGGTCAGCGTCCGGGAAGTCGGCCTCGTGCCCCTCGTCGTCGTCCTTCGGCTCCTCCTCGTCGTCCTCGTCCACCCACTCGTCCAGGATCTTGACGATGAAGTCGGCCAGATAGTCGGTGCCGTACGTCGCCAGCGTGTCGTCCACGATCTTGACCGTTGCCTCTTCGCCGAGGCACGCGACAGCTACGCGGATATCACGCCAGATCGACTGGTAGATCTCATCGTTGTCGTTGACCCACTCACGAGCTGCATCTCCGAGAACGGCAGTCAGCCACTTGCGAGCGACACGAGCCGTGGCCGAAAGGATCGCCTGCTTCTCGTCGTGTTCCTCGGCGACCTTGACCATGACCGGCGTACGGATCAGGCGGTACTCGTTCTTCCCAAGGGGATCCGGCCGACGCGACTCCAGAAGACCGGCCTCCTTGAGCTCGTTCAGGTAAACCCGGATCTGACGCTGCTGCACGCCCATGTACTTGGCCAGCGCGCTCTGAGAGGACCAGGCCCATTCGTGGGTCCGGCCGATCCTGTCGAGCATGAGCCACAGCCGGAGGGCTCCGGACGAAATCGGGCTGGCCGTCATGGAGAGGAAGATCTTGGCGTGAGCCTCACGGCTGACGACGTTCCGGCCGCGGTAGCTGTCGTCCTCGAACTCGACCTTGATCAGCTCGTACTTGTTACCGTCCTTGGTCCTGGTGACCTTGATCAGACCGAGCTTCTTCAACTCTGAAACCGCCCGGCCGATCGTCGCAACGCTGAGGCTGGAGAGCTTGGCGATTTCCTCGTTTGTCAGAACCGGCCAGAACTTCTTGGTCCACCGACCGTAGAGAACTGCCAGGACACGAATGCCATTGTGTGAAATCCGGTCCGACCAGATGGACGTTTCAGGGAGCTCGCCGAAGTACGTTTCGGGGCTCTGACCTGCTATTCTAGCCATAGATGAAGCCTCATCCTTCGTCTCGCCGGCCCGGAGTGTTTGCCGCACTCGCGGGCCTTTTCTTTTTAATTCCGTGAGCCGCTGTTTCGCGACCATGATCCAACGGTAGCAGGAGCCCAATTCTGGGAGTTAATGCCGCTAGGGCCGAGGACGTCGCCGAGCCCGAGAAAAAGGCATTCGAGTTGTGGTTTTTGTAGGATCCGCACAACAAATCCCAACTCACCAGGATCGAAAGTTTGTACGCCGAGAAACTGCAGGTCAGGCACACATGGCTCACAGAGCGCCGCTGGGACAGCTCACAGAGCACCGCTGAAATAGCTCAGGGAGCACCGCTCCTATAGAGGGAAGGTTTAGAGGGAGAAGGGTCTAGAGACGCAACGCGCTCCGCGCGCTGCGGGGAGGGACCAAACCCGAAGGCCGAGGAATGAGGCCGTAGGATGTGGGGAGTTAGGAGCAGGGAGCAGGAAATCAGGAGGATGGATATCCTCGGCTACCGGTACGGCCTCCGGCCGATTTATCAACGGGATAGCCAGAATCCCCCGCCGCGTCCTCGACCTCCGGCCACATTAGCCTCCACGCAGCCCTGGGAGCCATTCTCCGGCCCCATTAATGTCGTCCTGGACGAAGATCCGTCAGGCGGCTACAGGGCAGCCCGGCGACGTTTTGGCAGCTTCAGAGAAACTCGCCTCCCACGATGCCGTAACGGTCTCAGCCTATCCCTATCACGCCCCGACGGGCCTGGCGCCCACATCCCAA
The DNA here is from genome assembly GCF_002149035.1 of Streptosporangium minutum. Taxonomy (GTDB): domain Bacteria; phylum Actinomycetota; class Actinomycetes; order Streptosporangiales; family Streptosporangiaceae; genus Streptosporangium; species Streptosporangium minutum. The sequence goes on along the minus strand of NZ_NGFP01000039.1, from coordinate 14,803 downwards.
CTCGGCGAAAGTTGCGAAACGGACTAGTTGGGACCCAACTGTGAAAATCGGACGCAGGCCGGAAGCCTCGAATTCATGAAAGAGAGTACGAGGCAGAAGCGGGCCGAAACCGTAAAGGCAGAGGTGGAGGCCGCCATCGCGTGGCGGGTGGCCGAAGCGGTGAATAACCCTCCTGGGTGTGCGATTTTCGCGCTCTCACAGATCGGGGCGGTGCGCCTTTCCGGGACACCTGTCGTTGCCCTCGCCGGTGCCGAGAATGATCAGGCGACCGTATGAGCGAGGACGAGCGCAAGCGGGAGGCGTGGCTGGAGCGCCACGCAGCACTCGCCCCCCGGCTTTCCCCGGAGCAATGGGCGGCGGCCAATGCCTGCCTCGGCATCCGCGTAAGCGGAAGTCGTGAGCACGCCCGCCCAAGGCGGCAGGCCGCCTGAGACCGGTGTCTTATCCCACCGGCGAGCCGTGGACCCATACCGGCTCGATCAGGTCCGGGTTGAACTTCGGGGATGGCACCATCTTGTCGCTGTTCTTGCTCTTCATGAGCGGGATCGGGTGGATGATCACCGCCTTCAGGTACTTTCCGAGAAACGCCTGCTTCTCATCCAGCGTGGCATCGTCCCAGCCCTTCCTGACCGCGTCGGCGAAGTCGGCGTCGGCAACAACCTGGGTTTGGGTGGCCCGACTCGCCATCAACTCCCCCCTCTCGGCCTCCAGATCATCAGACATGGCGAAGTACCGGTCGGACAGCAGCTTTTTCGCCTTCCACCGCTCGTACAGGTCCTTCATCAACTCGTCGATGTCGGCGAGCCGGGCTCGTACGGCAAGGTCCTCGGGCGTGTCGCCCGGCTCCTCGACCACTCCGCCGCTCATCTGCTGGTCGTGGACCCTAAAGATCAAGTCGCGGATCAGTTCGTCAACGGGCGGGCCTGTCCGGCGGTTGCCCGGACATTCGCCACGCTCCATGCCGGAGCAGTAGTAGAAGAAATTCTCCTTGTACCGCTTCGAGGGGCGGATGGCGTTGCCTGCCATCTTCAGATGACCCTCGCAGGCACCACACCGGGCGAATCCGGTCAGCAGGTGCTTCCGGGCGCTGGCCCCTCCGGGGAGCCCGGTCGGCTTCGCGTGCTTGCCGATCTTTTTGATCAGCCTGTCCCACTCATCCCGGGTAATGATCGGCTCCCACTGCCCGAGCACTTCCGTGCCGTCCGGCCTGGTGACGATCTCCATCTCGCTGACGTACGTGCCCCTGTCGTTGAGCCACTGATTCACCCGTCCCCGATAGCCACAGAGGCGTGGATTTCGCAGCATCAGGAGCAGGTTGGTCCACACCCACTTGTTGCCGCGAGTCGTCCTGATCCCGCGCTCGTCCCAGTCCGCCACGATGCCGCCGACACGGACGCCCGCCAATATCTTCCGCACGGCCTCACGGACCAGCTCCGCCTCGACGGGGTGAACGGTCGTCCTGTCCTCGTTCCAGCCGAACGGACGCCACGGGCCCTTCGAGATGCCCTTTTCGGCCAACTCCCGGTGCATCCGCTTCACCCGTCGAGCCGTGTCGGCAGATGACTTGGACGCCATGGCTACCATGACGCGCGCCATCGCTACGCCGGAGTCCGTGTTGAGGTCGAGCGAGCCGGTCACACCCTCGAAGCGCTTGCCCCAGTACTGGGCGATCTCGATCGCGTCTTCGAGGTCACGCGGGTCACGTGCCAGGCGGTCGATGTCATAGACCACGACCGCGTCGATCGCACCACGGCGGAGATCGGCCAGCATCTGCTGCCATACCGGGCGGATCACCCGCCAGACGATGTACGGGATCCCATCCTCACCCCGGACCACTCGCCGCCGCTTCTTGTAGGCGCTGGTGTCGTTCTCCTCGTACACCTGCGTGTAGGACGCACCCCGACGCAGCGCGTGGGCGGTTGCGTCTTCAAGTTGACGGGCCACTCCTCGACCCAATTCCTCGCGGTCGTCGGAGATACGGACATAAAGGCCAACGCGCAGGCCAGACAAGGTGCGAGCACCCTCGGGGAACAGGTCGTCGCTGTCGCTCATGCCCGTCAGTATATCGAGCCTATAGGTACACCATGCTAGTGTCGGTGAAGAACCCCATCCGCTCAGTCATGGCGGTACTCCTCGACCAGGTCGATCAGGGCCTTCCCCCTGGGGCGCCTGCCGGCTCGCAGATCACAGGTCACGGCCTTGCCCTCCTGGATGTAGACGTTCGGGTCGAGCACCAGGGGCATCAGGTCGTTGGTGACGTCGCCGGCGACGAGGCCCCCGCTGCCCCACGCCCAGTGGTACGGCAGGCCGACCTGGTGGATCAGCCGGCCCTCGACGCGGAGCGGGCGGACGCGCTCGGTCACCAGGACGCGGGCCTCGATCGCGGTGCGCGTCGTCACGATCGTCGCCCAGCCCCCGTTGACCACCCCGACCTCGGCGGCGAGCTGCGGGGAGATCTCGCAGAACAGCTCGGGCTGCAGCTCGGCGAGGTAGGACAGCGGCCGGCTCATGGCGCCCGCCGTGTGGTGCTCGGTGAGCCGGTAGGTGGTGAGCACGTACGGGAAGCGCGGCGACTCCGGCGGGTTGTAGGGGGCCACGGGGCTCCGGTAGACCTTGCGCGCGGGGTTGGCCCGCTGGCCGTACAGCGTGTTGCGCACCGGCGACTCGTGCGGCTCGTAGTGCGCCGGCAGCGGCCCGTCGGCCAGCCCGGCGGGGGCGAACAGCCAGCCCTTGCCGTCGGCCTGCATGATGAACGGGTCGGTCCCGGCCAGCGCCGCCTCGGCTCTGGCGCCCTCGGGCGGCAGGTAGTCCGGCGGCTTGTCCTTCTCGAAGTCCGGCACGTCGTCCCCGGTCCACTCCCCCTTCTCCGCGTCCCACCAGATGTAGGCCTTGCGCTCGCTCCACGGGCGGCCCTCGGGGTCGGCGGAGGCCCGGTTGTAGAGGATGCGGCGGTTGGCCGGCCACGCCCAGCCCCATTCGAGCGCGACCCGGTTCTGCTCGCGCCCCGGCTTGCGCCGGGCCGCCTGGTTGACCTCGTCGGCGTAGACCCCGCAGTAGATCCAGCAGCCGCACCGGGTGGAGCCGTCGGGCTTGAGCTCGGTGTAGGCCGACAGCGCCCGCCCGTCGGGGCCGGTGCCGTTGATCTCGCGCAGCACCGCCTCCGCCGAGGGGTCCCGGTGCTCGCCTTCCTCCGGGTAGTCCCAGGTCAGCTCGCGCAGCGGCCGGTCGATCTCGTCGTCGGACAGCCGCTGCCTGATGCGCTTGCCCAGGTGATAGTAGAACGACAGGTCGCTACGGCAGTCGCCCGGCGGGTCGAGCGCCTTCTCCCGCCACTGCAGCAGCCGCTGGGTGTTGGTGAAGGTCCCCTCCTTCTCCACGTGGCTCGCGGCGGGCAGGAAGAACACCTCGGTGGCGATGTCCTCGGTGCGCATCTCCCCGGTCTCCAGCTCGGGGCCGTCCTTCCAGAACGTGGCCGTCTCCACCAGCGTCAGGTCGCGCACCACCAGCCAGTCGAGGTTGGCCAGCCCGAGGCGCTGCGCCTTGCCTCCGGAGGAGCCGACCGCGGGGTTCTCCCCCACCACGAAGTAGCCCTTCACGGCGCCCTCGATCTGCGCCATCACGGTCGTGTAGTGGCCGTGGTCGCCGGTGAGCCGCGGCAGGTGGCCGAAGCAGAAGTCGTTCTCCTCGGTGGCCGCCTCGCCCCACCACGCCTTGAGCAGGCTCACCATGTAGGAGCGCTTCCTGCCCCAGAACCCGGTGTCGGCTCCGGCCTGGGCGAGGTAGTCGTCCAGGCCCTCGTGCCGGTGGGCGTGGGGCATCGGCAGGTATCCCGGCAGGATGTTGAACAGCGTCGGGATGTCGGTGGAGCCCTGGATGCTGGCGTGGCCGCGCAGCGCCATGATGCCCCCGCCGGGGCGGCCCATGTTGCCGAGCAGCAGCTGCAGGATCGCGGCCGTGCGGATGTACTGCACGCCCACCGAGTGCTGGGTCCAGCCGACCGCGTAGGCCCAGGCGGTGGTGCGCTCCCGGCCGGAGTTCGCGGTGATCGCGTCGGCGAGCTCGGCGAAGTCCTCACGGGAGATGCCGCACAGCTCGGCCACCAGGTCCGGGGTGTAGCGGGCGAAGTGCCGCTTGAGGATCCGGTAGACGCAGCGCGGGTGGGTCAGCGTCGGGTCGGTGGGCGGCCTGCCGAGCATCGCGGCGCCGCCCGAGCCGTACTGGTCGGACCCCGCGGCCTCGGCGTGTTTCTCCCCGCCCTCCAACTGCTCGCCGCGCAGCCCGGCGGCGGCCTCCTCCCGGGCGCCCTCGTAGGCCCAGCTCGACGGGTCGTACTTGCGGTGCTCGGCGTCGAAGCCGGAGAACAGCCCGTCCAGGTCCTCGGTGTCCCGGAAGCGCTTGGAGATGATCGTCGAGGCGTTGGTGTAGGCCAGGACGTACTCGCGGAAGTCGAGCTCGTTGACGAGCACGTGGTTGATCAGCGCGCCGAGCAGGACGATGTCGCTCCCGGCCCGGATCGGCACGTGCTTGTCGGCGAGCGCGCTGGTCCGCGTGTAGCGCGGGTCGACGTGGAAGACCTTCGCTCCCCGCGCCCTGGCCTCGACCACCCACTGGAACCCCACCGGATGGCACTCGGCCATGTTGGAGCCCTGGATGACGATGCAGTCGGACTCCGCCAGGTCCTGCTGGAAGTCCGTCGCGCCGCCACGCCCGAAGCTGGCCCCCAGACCGGGGACGGTGGAGGAGTGTCAAATACGCGCCTGGTTCTCCACCTGGATCGCGCCGAGGGCGGTGTACAGCTTCTTCATCAGGTAGTTCTCTTCGTTGTCGAGCGTCGCCCCGCCCAGTCCGGCGATGCCCATGGTGCGCCGTACGACCTTGCCGTCCTCCTCCTGCTGCCAGGTCTCCCGCCGGGTCCGGACCACCCGGTCGGCGATCATGTCCATCGCGGTCTCGAGGTCCAGCGGCTCCCACTCGGTGCCGTGCGGCCGCCGGTACAGCACGCGCGTCTGCCGGCCGGGATGGGTGACGAGCTGCTTGCTCGCCGATCCCTTGGGGCAGAGCCGTCCGCGTGAGATCGGCGAGTCGGGGTCGCCCTCGATCTGGGTGACCTCGCCGTCCTTGACGTAGACGAGCTGGCCGCATCCGACCGCGCAGTAGGGGCAGATCGATCTCGCGACCGTGTCGGCCTCCTCGGTGCGGGGCCGCAGCGCGTCGGTCCGTGCCGACCGGGCGGCGTCGCTCCTGGCGTCCTCTCCCCTGAGCTGGCGGATCACCGGCCAGCGGGAGAGCCATCCCCCGTGTGCCATGTCGGGTGTCCTGCCCCCGATGCCTCCGGTCTAATCACCCCCCGGCGAGACGGACTACCGATCCTCTCCTGTCGAAGGCCAGGTCACGGCCGGTACGGCTGGACCCGGCGGCGGTTGCGCCGGTGGTGCGGCGACGCGTCGCTCTCCCCGGCCCGGCGGACCCGCCGTCCTCCGGCGGCCTGACCGTAGCGGCGGCTAACCGGAATAAACCTCCGCTTAGTTGGAGTTGCCGTGGGCATGGCTGAAGACAACATCCGTGGCGTCGCGCGCGGCACCTCCGACGTTCCCCTGTCGATCCTCGAACTGGCCACGGTCGGCTCGGGCGTGACCGCCACCGAGACCCTGCGGGCGGGCACCGAGCTGGCCAGGCGGGCGGAGAAGCTGGGCTACCACCGGATCTGGGTCGCCGAACACCACGGGATGCCCTCCGTGGCCAGCTCCTCCCCCGCCGTGCTGATCGCCCACCTGGCCGCGGCGACCACGACCATCCGGCTGGGGTCCGGCGGCGTGATGCTGCCCAACCACGCCCCGTTGATCGTCGCCGAGCAGTTCGGCACCCTGCACGCGCTGCACCCCGGCCGCATCGATCTCGGGCTCGGCCGGGCGCCGGGCACCGACCCCGCCACGGCACGGGCGCTGCGCCGCCACGGCCTGGACGCCGACGACTTCCCCGAGCAGCTCGCCGAGCTGACCGCCTTCCTGGATGACGCGTTCCCGGCGGGTCATCCGCTTGAGCGGGTCGTCGCCGTCCCGCGGTCGCCCGAGGCGGGCCGTCCGCCGATCTGGCTCCTCGGCTCCAGCGGCTTCAGCGCCCAGCTCGCCGGCCTGCTCGGCCTGCCGTTCGCGTTCGCCCATCACTTCAGCGCGGCCAACACCGTCCCCGCCCTGGACCTCTACCGCTCCTCCTTCCAGCCCTCGGCCGTGCTGGACCGGCCGTACGCGATGATCGGCGTCTCCGCCGTCGCCGCGGAGACGCCGGAGCAGGCCCTCCGCATGGCCCGTTCGGGCGGGCTGTCCATGCTGCGCCTGCGCCGCGGGGCTCCGCAGCCCGTCCCCACGCCCGAGGAGGCAGAGACCTACCCGTACAGCCCGGTTGAGAAGGACTTCCTGGACGACTACCTGTCCAAGGTGGTGTACGGAGACGCCGCCCAGGTGCGTACGGGCCTTGAGGAGCTCCGCAAGCGCACCGAGGCCGACGAGCTGATGATCACCACGCTGGTCCACAGTCCCACGGCCCGGATCCGCTCCTACGAGCTGATCGCCCAGGCCTACGAGCTGCGGCGGAGCCTCTGACGGGACGCGGGCCGCACACGAGGGCCCGACCCCGTCCGGCGGGGCGCCGGGTGGAGCGGGCGGACGAGGGCCGGCCCGCGGCCGGCGGGGCGGGCGCACGACGGCATGAGCGTGCCGGTGGACGGATCGCGGGACGTCCGGACGCCGGCCGCCCCTCAGGGGCGCCCGTCCGATCGCGGCTCCGGCGGCGGTGAGGGTGGCGGCTCCGGCGGGAGCCCGTCGCCCTCGGCGGGACCGAGAAGCCCGTGCTCCTCGGACGGCTCGACCAGCTCGACGAACTGCCGCACGACGGGGCTGTCGAGGAACGCGGTGAAGGCGCCGAGCAGCTCCTCGCCCAGCGGGCGGAGCACCTCCACCACCGCTTCCGCGGCGGCCTGCGTCTGCGCGCCGAACAGGACGCCGACGTCGTGCAGGAACTCCTCGGAGACCCGTGGCAGGGGCGGCGCCGGCAACGCGAGCTGCGGCTTCGGCGGGGCCTTCTCCGGTGGTGCCCAGCGCATGGAGTCCTCGCTCATGGCGAGCCACTCGTCGACGGCTCCGTCGATGGCGTCGAGCACGTGGTCGGGATCGCTTGGCATAGCGGCTCCCCCAGTGGCTGAGGTTCGATAAGACGACGGTACCTCTCCGGGCTCCGGCAGGTGACGTCAGGTGAGGCCGTACCGAGCGCGGACCTGGGCGGCGCTCGGTACGGCACGGGCATCGGCCGGGATCAGCCCTGTGAAGGGCCGCCGCCCGCGCGGCGGATGGGCATCCAGGTGGGCGTGGGAGCGGTGGTCAGGAAGTCGGCGACCAGCCCGGTGCACAGCTCCGGCTTCTCGTGGAGGAGGAGGTGGGACGCGTCGGGGATGACGGCCAGCCGGGCGTCGGGGAGTCCCCGATACAGCTCCAGCGTGTGCTCCAACGTCACGATGTCGTCATCGGCGACCATGACCAGCGCCGGGCAGGTCACGGCACGGAGTTCAGCCGGCGCCAGGCCGCGTTCCTCGGCCACCGCCCGCACGATCTTGGCCACCACGACCGGGAGATGGTCGGCGCCGTCGGGCGACACCTCCGCGTAGGCCGCGACCAGGGGCGGGGGCAGCGCTCCCTCGGCGGAGGGCCGAATGATCATTCCTTGCGTGTCGAAGGCGCCGCTGATCAGGACGAGCCGGTCGAGCAGGTCGGGGCGGCGCACGGCCACCCACAGCGCCACGATCGCACCGGCGCTGTAGCCGACCAGCCGGACCGGCCCGTCGACGACCTTGTCCAGGAACGCGATGGTGTCCTGCGCCATCACCTCGACCGTGATCGGCCCCGGCACGTCGGCGGTGCGGCCGTGGCCGCGGCGGTCGGGCAGCAGCAGCCGGAAGCGGTCGGCCAGCGCGCCGAGGTTGCCGTCGAAGTCCCTGCTGTCGGAGAAACCGCCGTGGAGCAGCACCAGCGGCTCTCCTTCGCCGCGCTCGTCGTACCACATACGCGCGCCGTTCACATCCGCGTAGTCCGCCATCGTGTCGCCGTCCTCTCGTTCCGGACCGGTGATCGCCACCGGTCACCCGGGTAATACGGAGCGGCGGCCGGAAACTCATCGCTCGTCCGGAAGATCTTTCAGGACGTCGCCTCGGCCTCCAGGGCGTCCGGCAGGCCGAACAGCGGGAACAGCCGGTCGGCGTCGAGGTAGGTCGTCATCTCGACGATCAGCCCGCCCGAGACCGTGAGGACGACGAGCGCGAACGGCTCCAGCCTGCCGCCCGGCCCGGCCGGCCGGTACTGCGCGAACGCGGGCGAGCCGTTGGCCGTGGCCGGCACCAGGCGCGCGCCCGCGCAGGGCCGCCCGGCCGCGAGCAGCAGCCGGCGGATCTCGGCCCGTCCACGCAGCCACCACAGGAACGGCGGCATGGACGTGACGGCGTCCTCGTGCAGCAGCGCCACCATGGCCTCGACGTCGTAGCGCTCGAAGGCGTCGCAGTACCTGGCGAGGAGACGCCGCTGCGCCTGGTCCATCGGCTGGTACGGCTCGCCCGGGTCCGCGGAGGCGGCTCTCAGCGTCGCACGGGCGCGTTGCAGCGCGCTGGTGACGGACGCGACAGTGGTGTCCAGCAGCCGGGCGACCTCGTCGGCCTTGCAGCACAGCACGTCGCGCAGGATCAGCACCGCCCGCTGGCGGGGCGGCAGGCGCTGCAGCGCGGCGACGAACGCCAGGCGGATCGTGTCGCGCTGCGCGGCCAGCTCCGCCGGGTCGCCGCCGAAGGGCAGCACGCGGCCATCTGGGACCGGCTGGACGAAAGCGCTCTCCGGGAGTGGCGCGCCGAGGTCGGGACCGGCCTGCACGGACGGGCCGAGGTCGATCGCCCGAGCCCGGCGCCGCGCGCCCCGCAGCATGTCGAGGCAGACGTTGGTGGCGATGGCGTAGAGCCACGACCGCAGCGGCGCACGGCCCTCGTCGAACCGGTCGAGACTCCGCCAGGCGCGCACCAGGGTCTCCTGCACGGCGTCCTCCGCCTCGAACGGCGAGCCGAGCATCCGGTAGCAGTAGCCGGTCAGGGGGATCCGGTGCCGCTCCAGCAGATCCGCTCCCCCGGGCTCAGGCATGCCCGCACTTTCGGGGACGGTCTGGAAGCCCTCCTCGCCCGCAGGCGCGGGCACCCCGCCGTCGGCCTTCACGTGACCACCCACGCAGGGGAGGCTATCGGCCACCCCTGACTCAGAGCCAGCTCCGCGCCGCCGCCTCCACGCCCGCCTGGAACCTGGTGGTCACGCCGAGCCGCTCCACGACCGCGGCGATCTTCCTGGTCGCGGTGCGGGTGCTGACGCCCAGGTGCCTGCCGATGGCTTCGTCCTTGAGTCCCGAGTTCAGCAGCCGCAGCACCAGCAGGTCCTCCTCGGCGGGCCTGTCATCCGCCGGCGGGGAGTCGCCGGTGAGCGGCTGGCCGCGCTCCCAGTAGACGTCGAACAGCTCGATGAGCGCGTCCAGCAGCCGCGAGGGGTGCAGCAGCGCGATGTTGTCGTAGACGCCGTCCACCAAGGGCAGCAACCCGACCCTCCGGTCGGCGATGCGCAGCTTGTACGGCAGGCGCGGCAGGAACCTGGAGCGCTCGCCCTCCTCGGCCAGGCGCAGCAGGGTCTCCATGCGGCCCGGCCTGGTGAGCGAGCCGGGGCAGTACACCACCCTGATGTCCACGCCGCGGGCCAGCAGTTCCCTGGTCTCCTCCAGCTCCGACTCGTTGGTGTCGCTGGAGGAGTCGGGGCGGCCCAGGTACGGCGGGCTGTCGAAGCAGAGCAGCTCGGTGGTGACCGAGCGGGCCAGTTCGGTCATCTGCCGCTTCACGGCGTCCTCGCCGGAGAGGATCTCCACCACGCCCGCGGGCTCGGCCCACATCCGGCCCGAGTGGTAGAGCTGGACGAAGTCGCCCACCGTGGTGCGCACCCTGGCCAGGTTCGTCTCCGCCTCCAGGCGGCGCCTGTCCACCAGCCAGCCGAGCGCCGCCTCGGGCGAGACCGGCTCGTAGCCGCCAGGACCGGTCCTGCGCAGCAGGCCCGCCTCGGCCAGCCGGCGCAGCGCGAGCCGTACCCGCGAGGAGGTGACCCCGAGGGCGGCGGCGAGCTCGGCGGTGCGCCGGCCCGGCTGCCTCAGCAGCAACCGGTACACCCGCTCCTCGAACTCCGCGACCCCCACCCCGCCGAGAACCCGCTGCTCCTCCACGTACCACCTGACCGAATCGTGTCCCTTTTGGCCATATGGCCGAAAATGTCATAACCATATCTCGACAAGGGATCCTCGCAGGCCGTTGACTGCTTCCCGGCCCCTCCGGCGATCTTGGCCGGGCGGGTGGCAGCCTCATCCCCCCAAGAGGAGCAATGTCCCGCAACCCCCGCGTCTACAGCGCCATGGCGCTCGCCGCCGCGCTGGCGGTCACCTCCGTCGCGGCGCCGGCGCTCGCCGAACCCGCCGCGGCAGGCGCCCCCTCCCGCTACATCGTCACCCTCGCAGGCCAGCCGCTCGCCACCTACGGCGGCGGCGTGGACGGCCTCGCCGCCACCAAGCCGGGCAGGGGCAAGAAGGTCGACACGGCCAGCGCCGGCGCCAAGCGCTACCGCGAGCACCTGACCAAGCGCCAGGACGAGGCCGCCCGCAGCGTCGGCGCGACCGCGCAGCGGCACAACTCCGTCGCCTCCAACAGCTTCGTCGCCGACCTCACCCCCGCTCAGGCCCTCAGACTGCACCGCACCGGCGGCGTCGTGTCCGTCGTCCAGGACACCCTGCGCAAGGCCCTGGACGACCGGAACTCCAGCGACTTCCTCGGCCTGTCAGGTGACAAGGGCATATGGGCCTCGCTCGGCGGCGCCCCCAACGCGGGCAAGGGCATCGTGGTCGGCGTCATCGACACCGGCGTCTGGCCGGAGAACCCCTCCTTCGCCGGCCCCGCGCTCGGGACCGAGGCGCCCACCGCCGCCGACCCCTACCGGCCCTACCGCCAGGGCACGGCCACGGTCATGAAGAAGGCCGACGGCTCCACCTTCACCGGCCTGTGCGAGACCGGCACGGAGTTCACCGCCGATCTGTGCAATCAGAAGCTGGTGAGTGCCAGGTACTTCGGCAAGGCCTGGCTGAACGCCAACGACCCCGCCGCCACCGGCGAGTACGCCTCTCCGCGTGACCGGGGCGGGCACGGCTCCCACACCGCGAGCACCGCCGCGGGCAACCACGCCGTCCCCGCCACCGCCAACGGCATCGACTTCGGCCGGATCTCCGGCGTCGCCCCCGCAGCGGCCGTCTCCGTCTACAAGGCGCTGTGGGAGGGCGCGGACGGAAGCACCGGCTACACCTCCGACATCGTCGAGGCCATCGACCAGGCCGTCGCCGACGGCGTCGACGTGATCAACTACTCGGTCGGCGGCGAGCGCGAGTCCTCCACCGACGACCCGGTCCAGCTGGCCTTCCTGGCCGCCGCGGACGCCGGCATCTTCGTCGCCACCGCGGGCGGCAACTCCGGCCCCGAGGCCTCCACCCTGGACAACACCGCCCCGTGGACCACCACCGTCGCCGCGAGCACCGTCGCGCCCTACCTGGCCCAGGTGCGGCTGGGCGACGGCAGCACCTTCCGCGGCGCCAGCACCACCGTCAGCGCGCCGTTCGGGCCCAAGCCGCTGGCCACCTCGGTGTCGGTGAAGAACGCCGCCGCCTCCGACTCCGACGCCGAGGTCTGCGCGGAGGGTTCGCTGGACCCGGCCAAGGCCACCGGGAAGATCATCTACTGCGTGCGCGGCGTCATCCAGCGTGTGGACAAGTCCGCCGAGGTCAAGCGCGCCGGCGGCGTGGGCATGGTGCTGGGCAACCCCAGCGACCAGGACACCGGCGCCGACGTGCACGCCGTACCGACCGTGCACATCAACACCCCCGACACCGAGAAGGTCCTCGCCTACGCCGCCACCCCCGGCGCGACGGTGACGCTGCTCCCCTCCTCCTCCACCGAGGGCGTCGAATACCCGCAGGTCGCCAGCTTCTCCTCGCGCGGCCCCTCCCTCAGCAACAACGGCGACCTGATCAAGCCCGACATCGCCGCCCCCGGCGTGTCGATCCTCGCCGCCGTCGCGCCCCCCGGGAACCAGGGCAAGGACTTCGACTTCTACTCCGGCACCTCGATGGCCACCCCGCACATCGCCGGTCTGGCCGCCCTGTACCTGGGCACGGACCCGCTCCTGTCGCCCGCCGCCATCAAGTCGGCGATGATGACCACCGCCTACGACACCAAGACGCCCGACCTCTTCGCGCAGGGCTCAGGTCACGTCGACCCCGCCCGCATGCTGAAGCCCGGCCTGGTCTACGACGCCACGGCCCAGGACTGGTACGGGTACCTGGAGGGGCTGGGCGTCAAGACCGGCACCGGCGCCGCACCCGTCGCCACCAGCGACCTGAACTACCCCAGCATCGCGGTCGGCACCCTGTTCGGCTCAAGGACCCTCACCCGCAAGGTCACGGCGCTGACCCCCGGCGTCTACCACGCGGACCTCGACCTGCCGGGCATCAAGACCAAGGTCAAGCCCTCCACACTGGTCTTCAAGAAGGCGGGCGAGACCAAGGAGTTCACCGTCACCATGGAGATGACGCGCCAGACCGGCGGCAGCGCCATCGCCGGCTCGCTGACCTGGAAGAGCAGGGACACCGCCGTCCGCAGCCCCGTGATGGTCACCCCGCTGAGCGCCAAGGCGCCCGCCGAGGTCAAGGGCGAGGGCCCGGCGGGCTCGCTCACCTTCGACGTGACCCCCAGCGTGTCGAAGTTCCCCGTCAAGGCCTACGGGCCCGTCTCCGCCGACCCGGTGCCCGGCACCGTGAGTCCCAGTGACATCTGGGGCAAGGAAGTCTCCGTCGTCGTGCCCGAAGGCGCCAAGGCCGTCTCCTTCAAGCTCATTCCCGGTGACCCCGAGACGGAGGTGGCCGCCATCCTGGGCTACACCGAGGGCGGCGCGATGCAGGGCCTGGCCTGGATCAGCTCGTGGGAGGACTACCGCGCGGTCCTGGCCAACCCCAGGCCCGGCAAGTACACCCTGTTCATGCTCACCTTGGGGAGCGCCGAGACGCCGTTCAGCACGCAGATCAACATCGTGGACGCCGGCTCCGGCTCCGGCGCGCTCAAGGTGACGCCCGACAAGCCGAAGGTCACGCCGGGAACGGCGTTCCCGCTGACGGCCACCTGGTCCGGCCAGCCGGACCGGACGGCGACCGGCTACATCGAGTACCCCAACGGGGCCGGCACGATCGTGACGATCAACTGACCCGGACCGACCCGGACTGATCCGGACTGATCCGGACTGATCCGGCGCGGGCCGTTCCCTCCGGGGAGCGGCCCGCGTCGCGTGTGTCCCTGTTGACCTGGAGCCGACTCCAGGGGCGAGGATGGAGGGCATGCAGACACGCACCATCGGCAACGTGACAGTCAGCGCCATCGGCCTGGGCGCGATGCCCATGTCCGTGGCCGGGCACATGCCGGACGAGGACCAGTCGATCAGGACGATCCACGCCGCGCTCGACGCCGGCGTCACCCTCATCGACACCGCCGACGCCTACACCCCTACCAGCGCCGAGGTGGGGCACAACGAGCGCCTGGTGGCCAAGGCGCTGGACCTGTGGGGCGGCGACCGCGACGCCGTGCTGGTGGCCACCAAGGGCGGCCACACCCGCGTCGGAGACGACGGCTGGGACGTCAACGGCAGCCGCGCGTACATCAAGGCCGCGTGTGAGCGCTCACTCAAGGCGCTCGGCGTGGAGGCCATCGGGCTCTACCAGCACCACAGGCCCGACCCCGCGGTGCCGTACGAGGAGAGCGTCGAGGCCCTGCGCGAGCTGCTCGACGAGGGGAAGATCCGCATGGCGGGCATCTCCAACGCCGACTCCGGGCAGATCAGGCTGGCCGACGACATCCTCGGCGGGCGGCTGGCCGGCGTGCAGAACGAGTACTCGCCGCGCTTCAGGACCAGCGAGCCGGAGATCGACGTGTGCGAGGAGCTGGGAGTGGCCTTCCTGCCGTGGTCCCCGCTCGGCGGGATGGGCGCGGCCTCCTCCCTCGGCGGCGAGCACGCGGCGTTCGGACGGGTCGCGGCGGACCACGGGGTCTCGCCGCAGCGCGTGTGCCTGGCCTGGGAGCTGGCGCGCAGCCCCGTGGTGATCCCCATCCCCGGCGCCAGCAGGCCCGAGAGCGTCCTGGACTCGGTGGCCGCGGCGGACCTGACCCTCACCGAGGAGGAGCTCGCCCTGCTGAGCCGCCGTGATCGAGGTCTCCGAGACGCGCCCGCCAGGTGACCTCGGTCGTCTTCGAGCCCGCCCTCGCGGTCCGCCGGTCCGCCTGAACGCGCGGCGGCCCCGGGCCAGGCCTCCGGCGGCCGTCGGCGCACACTGGAGGACATGGACCACAACGCCGAGCTCCGGGAGTTCCTGCGCGCCCGCCGCGCGCGCCTGAGCCCGCAGCAGGCGGGCGTGCCCGCCACCGGCGGCACCCGCCGGGTGCCCGGTCTGCGCCGGGAGGAGCTCGCCCGTCTCGCCGGTGTCAGCGTGGACTACTACACCCGCCTGGAGCAGGGCCGTCATCTCAACGTCTCGGAGAGCGTCCTGGACGCCGTCGCCCGCGCCCTGCGGCTGGACGGGGTGGAGCGGGCCTACCTCTTCGAGCTCAGCCGGTCCAAGCCCCGGCCCACCCGGCGGGTGCCGCCGGTGGCGGGCACGCCCGCCTGCT
>NZ_NGFP01000389.1 GCF_002149035.1 Streptosporangium minutum | reverse complement strand
CGCCGAGGCCCGTGACGGACGCTGACGGCCCCTCCCCCGGCCCTGGGGGCCCGCACCGAGGTCCCTGATGGACGCTGACGGGCCCGTCCCCCGCCCCTACCGCCGCCGTCGCGCCGTCTCAGGGGTGGGTCAGGGTCGGGTCAGGGGTGCCGCCGGATGTGTGAAGGGGGCGCCCTGGGACAGTCTTGGCGCATGCTCGCGTTGAAGAGGCTCTACCCGCTGGTCGCCTGCGCCGGGATCGTGATGGCCGCCGTGGCCACCGTCATCGGTCAGATCGATCCGGATCCGTACCTGGACCCGCTCAATCTGACGATCAGCGAGTACGCCGCCCTGGACCGCGGGGGCGCGACCGAGTTCGCCATGGCCGCCCTGGGGGTCGCCTCCTTCGCGCTGGTCGCGGGGCTGCGGGCGGCCAGGGCGCCGATCGGCGCGGCGGCGGAGCGGCTGATGCTGGCATGGAGCGCGGCGCTGGTCGTCATCGCGATCGTGCCGACCACCGCCCCGGGGCTGGCGCTGGATCTGACCGCCCAGGTGCACCGCTACGTGTCGATCGCCGCGTTCGTCGCCATGCCCGTGGCCGGCGCGCTGATGGTGACGCGGCTGCGGGAGGACGAGCGGTGGCGGGCGGTGGCCAGGCCGGTGGAGTGGCTGGCGCTGGCCGGCGGGTTCGGGCTGCTGGCGATCACCTATGTGGCGCTCCCGGGCGACCGGGTGCTGATCGGTCTCGTCGAGCGGCTCCTGCTGGGCGCCGAGGTCGCCCTGATCGGGGTGCTGGCCGTACGGCTGGCGCAGCTGACCTGGGTACGGAGCGCAGCCCGCGCCTCACGCGCAGCTCTTGGCTGACTTGTCAGTTCTCATGACTGTTCATGACAGGTCACAAATAGGATACGAATACTGCTACCAGTCAGTGCTATCCTCGTCGGCGATCTAGAGATCGTCCGGAGGTCTCCCGCCCCGGCGCTCCGAGACCGAACCGCAGAGGTGACATGGCATCGAGCAGGTCCATCCGGTTCAAGATCTCGGTGCTGGTGGCCATCCCCCTGACCTCGCTGGTCGCCCTCTGGGGCTTCGCGGGGACCGTCGCCGTCGGTGACTCCATGAGCCTGCTCGCCGTCGCCACGATGTACGACTCCTTCGGCGGCCCGGGTGACGATCTGAGCAATGCCCTGCAGCGCGAGCACCTGCTGTCCGCCGAGTATCTGGCCGGCCGCTCGGAGGCCGACCGCGCCACCCTCGCCGGGCAGCGCACCGTGACCGACCAGGCCCGCGCCCGCTTCCGCCAGGCCACCGTCGCCGATTCGGCCCAGTCGGCCATGACCCCGGAGATGCGGGCCCGCTTCGACGAGCTGATGAACCGCGTGAACGCGCTCGACACGCTCCGGTCCAGGATCGACAACAACCGGATCGCGCCGGTCACGCTCACCAACGAGTTCGCCCTGGTGCCCGACGCCCTGCACCGGCTCTTCAACAGCATGAGCCTCAACAACGACCTGCCGCTCTACCGGCAGTCACGCGGCCTCACCGTGATCATCTACGCCAAGGACTTCCTCAGCCGCGAGCGGGCGCTCGCGGCCGGGGCGCTGGCGTTCGGACGCCGGATGACACAGAGCGAGCTGCGCCTGTTCACCCAGCTCTCCACCAAGCGGGTCTTCCTCATGGAGCAGGGGCTGCCGGAGCTGGAGCAGGGGCTGCGCAAGCCTTTCACCGAACTGGCCGCCTCCCGGCTGTACGCCAGGTTCGCCGATCTCGAAGAGCGCCTGCTGTCCGGCGCCACCGTGTCGCCCACCGACTGGCGGGCCGCCACCGACGATCTGGAGGCCGCCTACCAGCGGTCCGTGACGGCGACCGGCGTCGCCCTCTACGAGCGGGCGACTCCGTCGGCCGTGGAGACCTTCAGCAGAGCCGCGATCGCCGGCGTGCTCGGGCTCGTCGCGATCGTCGTGTCGCTGCTGGTCTCCTACCGGGTGGGCCGCGGCCTCACCCGGGAGCTCGCCGACCTGCGGCGGGCCGCCACGGATCTCGCGGAGACCCGGCTGCCCCGGGTCATGGGGAAGCTGCGCCGGGGCGAGAAGGTGGACGTGGAGGCCGAGGCGCCCCCGCTGGAACCGCTGGGCAGTACGGCCGAGATCCACGACGTCGCCGCCGCCTTCGACAGCGTCCAGCACCGCGCCGTGGACTCCGCGGTCGAGCAGGCCAGACTGCGCGAGGCGGTCGCCCAGTCCTTCCGCAACCTCGCCCGGCGGAGCCAGTCCCTGCTGCAGCGCCAGCTCAAGCTGCTCGACGGGATGCAGAAGCAGGCCGAGGACCCCGAGGCGCTGGAGAACCTGTTCCGGCTCGACCACCTCACCACCCGCATGCGCCGCCACGCCGAGGGCCTGGTGATCCTCTCCGGCGGCGCCGCCGGCCGCAAGTGGCGCTCGTCGGTCCTGATGGAGGACGTGCTGCGCGGCGCCGCCGCCCAGGTCGAGGACTACGCCCGGGTGCGGATCTACCCGATGCCCGGCACCACCCTGGTCGGCAGCGCGGTGGCGGACATGATGCACCTGTTCGCCGAGATCATCGAGAACGCCACGGCCTTCTCCCCGCCCGGCGGCGAGGTGTCGGTCCGGGGCGAGCTCGTGGGCCGTGGTTTCACGATCGAGATCGAGGACAGGGGACTGGGCCTGACCGCGGAGAAGCGTGCCGCGATCAACGAGCGCCTGGCCAGTCCGCCGGAGTTCGACCCGGCCGAGACCGATCGGCTGGGTTTCGCGGTGGTCGGCCTGCTGGCCGCGCGCTACGGGGTGGGCGTGACGCTGCGGACCTCGCCGTACGGCGGGACCGGGGTGGTCATCCTGCTGCCGGAGTCGCTGCTGGGTGATCCGGAGCCGGTCGAGCCGCCGGAGCCGGTGCTGCGGGAGATCACCAAGCCCGTCGAGCTCGCCGAGCCGGTGGTCCCGGTCCCGGCGGACCTGTGGAAGACGCCGCTGCGGCGCGGCAACGGCGGGCTGCCCCGCCGGGTGCGCCAGACGAACATCTCGCCGCAGCTGCGGCAGGAGTCCGCCCCGGTGGCCGAGGCGGAGGAGCGATCGCCGGAGGAGGCGCGGGCGTTGCTGAACTCGCTCCAAGCAGGGTGGAGGCGCGGGCGGTCGGCCGGCGAGGACAGCGACGAAGACAGCGGTATGGAGCGGTGAACCGGGCCCGGGAACGGAGGCGCGGCCGCCAGGCCGGGACCGCGCGACCGGCGAGGGCCCACAACGAGCGTGACCATCAGAGGGGAAGGGGTTTTACCACGTGCCGGGCGAGCTTTATTGGCTTCTGGATGACTTCGTCACGAGTGTGGCGGATGTCTCGCACGCGTTGATCCTGTCCAACGACGGGCTGATGGTGGCCTCGTCCCGAGGGCTGAGCAAGGAGGACGCCGATCACCTGTCGGCCGTCGCCTCCGGGTTCCAGAGTCTGGCCAAGGGGACCAGCCTGCAGTTCGGAGGCGGAGCCGTACGCCAGACGATGGTGGAGATGGACTCCGCGTTCCTCTTCGTCACCTCCGCGGGTCAGGGGAGCTGCCTGTCGGTCATGACCACCGGCGCCGCCGACGTGGGCCTGATCGCCTACGAGATGGCCCGGCTGGTCACCCGCGTGGGCCAGCATCTCGCCACCGGTCCCCGGGTGGCCGGCCAATGAGCGACGACGTCGAGTGGGTCGACGAGGAGGCGGGTCCGGTCGTCCGTCCCTACGCGCTCACCGGCGGGCGGACCTCGACGTCCTCCGCCGCGTTCGACCTGTTGTCGATGGTGGTGGCGACCGGGTCGGCGGTCTCCGCCAGTTCGCATCTGGGCTCGGAGCACCGGCGGCTGCTCGGCCTGATGAGGCGGACCCGGCCGATCGTGGAGATCGCCTCTGACGTCGGCCTGCCGATCGGGGTGATCAGGGTGCTGCTCGGGGACCTGCTGGACCAGGGCCTGATCCTGGTGCGCTCGCCGCTCCCGGCGGCCACGTCGCCCGCGGAGAGCCTGCTGAAGGAAGTGATCAGCGGTCTCCGGGCGCTGTGACTTCCGGAGGCCGGTCGGGAGAGGATGACAGGCCGGCGGTCCGCGGCGAAGATCGCGGACCGCCGGGTCGGTCAGCGCTGGCTCGCCGTGAGCACCTTGAGGGAGTGCTCCACGAGCGTCACCAGTACGTTCTTGGCCGACGCGCGGCGCCGTACGTCGCACAGCAGCACCGGCACGTCCGGGTCCAGGTCGAGGGCGACGCGCACGTCCTCGGCCTCGTACTGCTCGGCGCCGTCGAAGCAGTTGACCGCCACGATGAACGGCGTCCCGCGCTGCTCGAAGTAGTCGATCGAGGGGAAGCAGTCGGTCAGCCGCCGGGTGTCGGCCAGCACGACCGCGCCCAGCGCGCCGTAGGACAGCTCGTCCCACATGAACCAGAACCGCTCCTGCCCGGGGGTGCCGAACAGGTACACGACCAGGCCCTCCCGGATCGTGATGCGGCCGAAGTCCATCGCGACGGTGGTGGTGGTCTTGCCCTCCACGCCCTCGACGTCGTCGATGCCGATGCCGCGGTCGGAGAGCACCTCCTCGGTGCGGAGCGGACGGATCTCGCTGATCGCGCCGACGAGCGTGGTCTTGCCCACCCCGAAGCCGCCCGCGATGAGAATCTTGAGCGCGACGGGTTCGTCAGAGGGCCCGAAGTCCATTGATCACTTCCTTGAGAATGCGCTCGCTCGCCGAAGCGCGCCCGATCGAGATGAGCTGGTGATCCTGTAGGTCGCCGAGGAGGACGCGGACCACGCCCAACGGCAGGTCGAGCTCCGAGGCCACGTCGGCCACCGAGGTCGCGGTGGTGACCAGGGAGAGGATGCGTTCCTGCTCCGGCCCCGGCACGAACCCGCTGGACGTGACCGCGCCGGTCGCGGTGACCATCGCGATCAGGTCCAGTTCGTCACCGGAGGAGCGGGTGCGGCCTCCGATGAGCGCGTAGGGCCGGACTATCGGTCCGGCTTCCTCGTCCATCCACTGTGTCATCCGATCCCCGCGCCTTCGGCCGGGAGGACGGACGGCGTGTGTACTCCGTGTGCGCACGCCTCACTCACGAGAGGCCTTGGCGCGGAAGGGTGGAGATGTGCTGGCCGACCCGTTTGACGAGCATCGCCATCTCGTAGGCGATGTGGCCGACGTCGGCGTCGGAACTGCTCAGCACGGCCAGGCAGGTTCCCTGCCCGGCGGCCGTGACGAACAGGAACGCCGACTCCATCTCCACGATGGTCTGACGGACCTCGCCGCCGCCGAAGTGGCGTCCGGCTCCGCGCGCCAGGCTCTGGAACCCGGCCGCGACCGCGGACAGGTGCTCGGCGTCCTCCCGGCTGAGGCCCTTGGAGAAGCCCACGGCGAGCCCGTCGGTGGACAGGATCACCGCCTGGCGTACCGCGCCCACCCTGGTGGTCAGGTCGTCGAGGAGCCAGTTCAGCTCGCCGGTGTTAGTCACTTTTCCGGTCATTAGTCCCCCTTGTCGCCTGTCGTCTGGTGTGCGAAGTCATTCCCGTGCTCCTCGCGTCCGCGCCGCGCGCCCGCCTGGAAGGCGGAGAACAGCGCGCGGACCTCGTCCGGCGAGCGCTCGGCGCGCTCGGGGGGCTCAGTGGGCTCTTGCGCCCGCTCCGGCTCGACAGGCGCCGGAGGCTCCTGACGGAGCTGTGGGGCCAGGTTCGCCTGCCGTACCCGGCGGGGCAGGCTCCCCGGCCCGGTGGTCTCGCGAGCGGGCTCATGGGCCGCTTCCCCGGCGGGCCTGCCGGTCGCCTCGCGGACGGGGCCGCCGACGGTCTCGCGGTCCGGCAGATCGGTCACCACGGCGAGGGTCGGGGCGGCGAGAGGAGACGCGGCGGGC
>NZ_NGFP01000388.1 GCF_002149035.1 Streptosporangium minutum | reverse complement strand
GCCCCCACCTCCGCCACCGCCGCCGTCGCCACCGCTGTTGCCGAACTGGGTGGAGATGTCGTCCTGCTTCTGCGTGACCAGGGTCTGGATGAGCGTGGCGAGCCCCAGGGCGACCCCGGCGATGATGGCCGTGATGATGACCCACTCGACGGCCGAGGCCCCCCGGGTCGGGGCGTTGCGTGCCCTGTCGATCCGCACGCTCAGGAAGGCGGTCGTATAGACGATCCACGGATGGTTCAGCATGGTCAGGACCCCAACATCTTCATAGCGGCCGGAAAACTCAGGAAGATCACGAAGCCCGCGCAGAGCAGGAGCTGGGCGACGAGCATCGACTGGGACCGCTCACCCGCCTGCCCCTCCACCTCGGCGAGCTCACGGCGCCGCAGGGTCGCGGCGCGGGCGGTCAGGGACGCGCGGACCTTGGCGCCGTCGTCGGCGACCAGCCCGAGCGCGGCGGACAGGTCGCGCAGCTCGTCGACGTTGATCTCGTCGCCGAGCTGCCCGAGGGCCTGCCAGGGGGTGATGCCGACGATCCTGGCGTTGCCGAGCGCCTCGCGGATCCGGTTCATCGCCCAGTTGGCCCCCTCGTCGTCGGCGCCCGGACTGCCCACCGAGACCGCCATCATCAGCGCCTCGGGCACGCCGCGCCCGCCCGCCAGGTTCATCGCGACCAGGTCCAGGAAGGCCCCGACGACGTGCCGGAAGTCACGGCGCATCCGGGCCGCGTCCCGTTTGATCTGCAGGTCGGGCAGGATGAAGAAGACCCCGGCGGCGGCGAGGGCGGCCCACAGCGGGATGGTGGGCGAGACGCCCCACCCCATCACCGCCAGCCAGCCGAGCAGCAGGGGGAACGCCAGCAGCCCGGACACCGCCAGCAGCATCTTGGTGGCCAGGAACCCCTCGAACGACTTGCCGAGCAGGGCCAGGTCCGCCTTGGCCGAGCGGGCCTCCCATCCCCGGGCCGCGTAGAAGCGCGCCAGCCGTACGCCCAGGCCGCGCCGGAAGGCGCTGACCTCCTCGTCCGGCAGGACGAGCTGCATGCGCGGGACGGTCGTGCCCTCCCGGGCGGCGTCCAGTGCCAGCAACCGCGTCACCAGCCCCGGCCGGGCGGGGAACAGCGCCCGTATGAGCAGGAAGAGGCCCAGTCCGAGCACCGATCCCACGAGCAGCGGTTCAGTCATCGCGCACCTCTCCTCCCGAGGGCAGGCCGAGCAGACGGGCGGGCTTGTCGAAGTGGGCCAGGCGGCGCATCCAGGCGAAGCCGGCGCCGAAGAACCCGGCGACCACCACGAGCACGGCCTGGCCGAGGGGGTTGTCGTACTCCTCGACGTAGGAGGGGTTGAACACCACCAGCGCGACGGCGAAGGCGACGGCCGTACCGACCACGATCTGCACGCTGCGCCGGGTGGAGCGGCGCTCGGCCTCGACCCGGCGGCGCATGTCGAGCTCCTCCCGGGCCGAGACGGCGAGCGCGCCGAGCACGTCGCGCAGGCCGGGGCCGCGCAGCTTGGAGTTGAGGATCAGCGCGGCCACGACCAGGTCGGCCGAGGGGTCGTCGAGC
Source organism: Streptosporangium minutum (assembly GCF_002149035.1). Taxonomy (GTDB): domain Bacteria; phylum Actinomycetota; class Actinomycetes; order Streptosporangiales; family Streptosporangiaceae; genus Streptosporangium; species Streptosporangium minutum. The sequence continues at coordinate 4,324 of NZ_NGFP01000388.1, read as the reverse complement.
TCGTCGGCGAACAGCCGGAGCGCGTCGGGCAGCGGCATCCGGGTGTGCAGGCGGTCCACCAGGGCGCGCAGGTGCGGGCGGAGCATGGGGGCCGCGGCCCGGATCGAGGAGGGGATGGCCTGCTCCAGGCCGGCCGCTCCGGCGATGGTGTCGCGGAGCGACTCGGTCCAGGCGGCCAGTCCCTCCAACCGCCGCATCGCGGTGCGCTCCTCGGCCGCGCCGCCGGACAGCCCCCGCCAGCCCAGGGCGAGGAGCACCGCTCCCACGGCCATGACCGGCCAGCCGGTCACCACGAGCACGAGCAGGCCGGCGATGGCGCCCACGGCGGAGCGGGTGGACAGGGCCCTGAGGAGCTCGCGCCTGCCGGCTCTCTTCCCCGGCCTGGAGGGCCGCGGGCGCGTGCCGTACAGGGCGAGGCCGAGCAGGAACAGCCCCGCGCCGACCCCCGCCCCGGCCAGCAGCGCCAGCGGGTCGAGCAGGCCGGGCGGCAACGGGATCACGGCCGGCCTCCCGGGTGGCGGGCGGGCTGCCCCGCCGGGACGGCGATCATGCCCAGCCTCCCGGGTCGTAGCCGTGGTGGGCGAGCTCCTCCAGGCAGGACAGCGGGGCGTGCGGCAGCACCCGTCCGTCGGGGGACAGGGCGAACACCTCCGAGGAGAGCACCCGGCCGTCCACCCCGGCCACCTCGCGCACGCTCGACACGAAGCGGCGCAGCCTCCCGCCGGAGGCGTAGTCGTTGCGTTTCTCGATGAAGACCACGAAGTCGATCGCGCCCGCGATGAGCATGTGGGTCGCCTCGATCGGCAGGCGTTCGGCGGCCTGGAGCGCGTAGGTGGCGATGCGGTTGAAGACCTCCATCGAGGAGTTGGCGTGGATGGTGGACAGCGAGCCGTCGTTGCCCTGGGTCATCGCGTTGAGCATCGTGACGATCTCATCGCCGAGCACCTCGCCGACGATCACCCGGGACGGGTTCATCCGCAGCGAGCGGCGGACCAGCTCCGCCATGGTGATCTCACCCTGGCCCTCGGAGTTGGGCAGCCGCTGCTCGAAGGCCACCACGTTGGGGTGGAGCTCGGAGAACTGGTCGAGGCCGAGCTCCAGCGCGCGCTCCACGGTGATCAGCCGTTCGGCCGGCGGGATCTCGTTGGCCAGCGCGCGCAGCAGGGTCGTCTTCCCGGCGTTGGTGGAGCCGGAGATCATGATGTTCTTCCTGGCCGCCACGGCGGCCGAGAGGAAACGGCCCACTTCAGGGGTGAGCGTGCCGTTTCCCACGAGGTCGCTCAGGAAGACCTTGCCCAGCCGCGAGCGGCGGATGGAGATCGACGGGCGGACCGTCACGTCCATGACCGCCGAGAGCCGGGAGCCGTCCGGCAGGCGCAGGTCGAGCTGGGGGTTGGCGGTGTCGAACGGCCTGCTGGACAGGCCGCTGTAGGCGGCGAGGATCTGGATCAGCTCGACCAGCTCGTCGTCCGACTCGGCCACCGGCTCGCGCATGATCTCCTGGCCGTCGGCGTAGCCGACGAAGACCCGGTCGCAGCCGTTGATGTCGATGTTCTCGACCTCGGGGTCGTCCAGCAGCGGCTGCAGGCGGCCGACGCCGAACAGCGCGGCGTGGATCCCGGCGGCGAGCGCCTCCTCCTCCTCGGCCGTGGGCGGGGTCCTGCCGACTCCGATCTCGCCGCGCGCGAACTCCTCCAGGACCTGCGCGATCAGCGCGCGGGCGAACTGGCGCTCGTCCTCGCCGGTCATCGGCACCAGGCCGCTGGCCTGGTCCAGGCGGCGCTGGTGGGCCAGCCGGTCGCCGACCTCCTGCCGGAAACGCTTCACCAGCGTGTGGTCGATGGTCATGCGGCGGGCTCCGGGGCACGGACCTGGGAGGCCAGGCGCCCGGCGAGCTCCCGGGCGGTGCGGATCAGCAGGGAGCGGTCCAGGCGTCCGCCCCACTGGCCGCGCAGCAGCTCCGCGCCCTTGGGGTCGTGGGCGAGCCCGCTGACGAAGGCGACCTCCCTGCCGGTGGCGGTGACGATCCGGCGGACCTCGTCGATCGTCGTGCGGTACTGCCGGGGGTCGGCGATCACCACCACTCCCAGCTGCGGGTCACGGGGCATCACCTGGAGGCGTTCGCGCAGGTGGGCGACGTGGTCCAGGCTCGCCCTGGTGAACAGCACCACCATCGCGGCCTCGGCCGTCAGCTCGGCCGTCTCGGGGTGGCCGCCGAGGCGTCCGCAGTCGGCCAGCACGTCGGCGTGGGGCATCGCGGCCAGCGCCCGGCCGAGCGGGCCCCAGAGCCAGGTCAGCCCGGCGGCCTGCTCGCCGTGGGTCAGCCCGGCCAGGACGTCCAGGCCGCCGACGATCTTCTGGGTGTGCTCGTGGATCTGGTCGGGCTGCAGGCCGCGGCGGGCCATGGCGCCCAGGGTGAGCAGGCCCCGGCCGGGGTTGAGCACGCCGCCGTCGGCGGCGGGGAGGCGGTAGGCGAGGTCCCCGCCGGCGGGGTCGCACTCGGCGAGCAGCACCGGGCGCGGCCAGACCGCGCCGAGGGCGGTGGCCGCCGTGGTCACGCCCGGCGCTCCCTTGTCCGCGGCCAGCACGATGAGGGCCACGTCAGCGCGCTCCCGGCAGCTCGGCCAGGGCGATCTCGCCGTTGGAGGCGTAGGCGGCGATCGTCGGGGACACCGTGGCGTCCACGATGATCGTCACCTGGCCGGACACGCCGTTCCTGCCGGCGGCTCCGACGCTGTGGACCAACGCGGCCTGCGCGAGCACGCGGCTCTGGGTGCCGGCTCCCTCGCCCCGCCCCGACACGTGGATGACCTGGACCCGGTCGCCCTGCAGCAGGGTCGAGGGGAGCTGGCCGGGTTTGAGGGCCAGGCCGACCTGCGCCTTGCCCGGGCCCAGCTCCGCGCTCGACGAGACGACCATCTTCCCGGTCAGCAGGGTGCCGGGCAGCAGGGTGACGCGGGCGTAGTTCTCGGAGACGCGGACCCTGTCGGCGTAGGCCACGTAGTCGATGCCGGTGTCGGCGATCTGGACCTCCCGCATCGCTGTCTGGGGGATGCGCTGGCCGGTGCCGACCTGCTGGACGATCTGGATCGCGGTGACCCGGTCGCCGCTGCGCAGGACCAGCAGGGTGGTCGCGAGCGCGCCGCCCAGGATGAGCAGCAGGGCGAGGGCCGCGAGCGCGGGCCTGCGCTCGCGCGGGGGAACGGGGAGCTTGCGCGACGCCGGTCCCGAAAGGGCGCCCGCCGGGCTCTGCCGCTCGGCGTTCACCCCGGGACGGTTCGTTGGCTTCTCACTGGTCCTCATGGGCAGGGGGACTCCCAGAGTGATCGCAAATAGGGGGACTACCGGTTGAATTTACGCCATTATGCGCACCATGCCGATGAACTGCCGGACAAAAGCCAGGACCCATGCTCGTTTGATAGGAACGGGTCTGTCAACGCCGATCTGGAAGAAACTGACGGTTTGGCTAGGTGACAGATGACTTATCTGGGTGATAAGGATCTGGATTAACCCTCGCAACAACCACCCCAGTATTTACACCGGCATTCCGGCGAAAGCCCCGTCCCCTTCACTCCGCGGCCGGACGACCGTGCGCTTCCCGTCACCCTGAACCCGTTCAAAATGTGTCATCCTTACGCCATGGCCAACTGGTTCAGGCGTGGCACACCGGGCTCCGGGCGTATCGGGCTCCTGCGGGCGGCGGTCGGGCGGCTGCGCCACCGCGGGGCCGAACGCATCGCGGGCGCCCCGGCGACGGAAAAGGTCGTCGAAGGCCTGCACCGCGCGGCGACCGGGCTGGCCGAGGTCACCTCCGAGGTCAGCGCGTACGCCGGGCTGCTGGAGGAGAAGACCGGCGAGCTCCACGCCAGGGCCCGGGCCCGGCGGGATCCCACCGGATCCGGGTGAGTTTTCCACAGCTCCGTCCGGAGAATCCCCAGCCTCTCCCCGCCGCCAAATCCACAAAAGCCCATTAAGAACGGCATAACTGGTCAACACCGCCCGACAGTTGTCCACAGGCCAGCACGTTTTCCACATACCGGGCCGTGCCCCACGGCATTGCCGCAAACAGCTCCTCCCGGGCCGTCGCCACTCTGTACCTTGGACCGGGGGCCGACCCGAGGAGAGCGGCGATGCGGATCATGCTCACCGTGCTCAGCGAGCACGCCGACCGCGATGTCGTGGTCGAGGGCGACGAGACGACCACGGTGGCGCGGCTCGCCGAGTCGCTGGCCGGGCAGGGCGGTGAGCGTCCGACCAACGTGGTCCGGCTGACACGCAGCAAGGCGCCCTACGGGCTGGACCACGACTCCCCCGGCACCGAACC
>NZ_NGFP01000387.1 GCF_002149035.1 Streptosporangium minutum | reverse complement strand
ACCCCCGACGCTCTGGCGGGACGGCCGGCCCCTCGACCCCGCCGCCCCCGCGCTCGGCCTGCTCCGCGACGGCGACCTCGTCACCCTCGACCGCGACCTGGCCGGCGCGACGGTGGCCGAGGAGCCCGGCGGCATCGTGGAGATCCGGGTGATCGGCGGGCCCGCCGCCGGGTCCGTGCACCGTCTCGGCCTGGGCGTCCACATCGTCGGATCCGCCCCCGCCTGCACGGTGGCCGTCTCCGACCCGGGGCTGGCCGCCGAGGCCGCCGTGGTCAGGCTCACCCCCGACGCCATCACCGTGGAGCCCAGGGCGGGAGCCGTTCCGCTGCTGGACCACGAGCCCCTCGACAGCGCGGCGCCGTGGCCCGAGCATGCCTTGCTGACCTGCGGATCGACCGTGCTGACCCTCAAGGCGGTGGAGCCCCCCGACGCGCACCTGGACGCCCAGCCCGACGGGGGCCTCGCCTACAACCGTCCGCCCCGGCTCCGCCCCCGGACCGACCGGCGGCGGTTCGAGGTCCCGGCGGAGCCGAAACGCGCCGAGACCATGCGGCTGCAGCTGCTGACCGCCTTCCTGCCCGCCGGGCTGGGACTGGCCATGGCCTGGGCGTTCAAGATGTGGTATTTCCTGCTGTTCGCGCTGATGACCCCGCTGATCATGATCGGCCAGTGGTGGAGCGACCGGCGGCACGGCCGCAAGCAGTACCGCCAGCGGGTCAAGCAGTACAAGGAGCGGATGAAGGCCTTCGAGGCCGCCGTGGAGGAGGCCCGCGCCGCCGACGAGGCCGAGCGCCGGGCAGCCGCGCCCGACCCCGCGGAGGTGCTGCTCACCGCGACCGGCCCCCGGCGGCGGCTCTGGGAGCGCCGCGACCACGACCCCGACGCGCTCCGCCTCCGGGTCGGCCTCGCCGACCTCCCCGCCGGCCTGGAGTTCGCCGCCGAACGCTCCGCCCCGCTCGACTCCCCGCTGCCCGACCCTCCCACCTGCCACGCGGTGCCGGTGGCGCTGGTCATGCGCCGGCTGGGCGTCGCCGGCCTGACCGGGCCGCGGCGGCCTGCGGCCGGGCTGGCCCGCTGGCTGGTCGGCCAGGCCGCCGCCCTGCACAGCCCGCGCGACCTGGCGATCGTGGTGCTCTCCGCGCACGGTGACGGGGGCGAGCGGTGGAACTGGGTGCGCTGGCTGCCGCACTGCGCCCCGCACGGCGGCGAGGACTGCGTGGCGCTGGTCGGCGCCGATCCGGAGGCCGCGGCCCGCCGGGTGAGCGAGCTGACCACGCTGATCGACGAGCGTCTCGGCGAGGAGGAGGGCCCGTCGATCAAGCTCGGCCGCGTCCCGTCCGGCTGGGGCGACCTCGGCGGCGGCCCGGGGACGCCCGAGGCCGCCCCGGTCTACGACGAACGCCCCTACGACGTGCTGGTCGTCCTGGACGGCGCCCAGGTCCTGCGCGCGCTGCCCGGCATGCCGCAGGTGCTCCGCCAGGGCCCCCGGGCAGGTGTCTACACCCTGGCCATCGACGACGACCAGCGGCTGCTGCCCGAGGAGTGCGCCACCGTCGCCGCCGTGACCGCGGACGGCCTGGTACGGCTGCGCGGCGGCGGTCTGGACGACCTCGGCAACATCCTGGCCGACCAGGTCTCGGCCTCCTGGTGCGACCGGCTCGCCCGTTCCCTGGCCCCGATCCGCGACGTCAGCCGCGACGACGCGAGCCTGGCGCTGCCCGGCTCCGCGCGGCTGCTGGACCTGCTGGCGCTGCCCTCGGTGTCGGGCGCGGCCCTGGCCGACCGGTGGGGCCGGACCACCGAGGCCGTGATCGGGGTCGGCCCCGACGGGCCGTTCTCCGTCGACCTGCGCGTGGACGGGCCGCACGCGCTCATCGCCGGCACCACGGGCGCGGGCAAGTCCGAGCTGCTGCAGACCCTGATCTGCTCGCTCGCGGTGGCCAACCGGCCCGACGAGATGACGTTCGTGCTGATCGACTACAAGGGCGGGGCCGCCTTCAAGGAGTGCGTACGGCTCCCGCACACGGTCGGCATGGTCAGCGACCTGGACGGCCACCTGACCCAGCGGGCCCTGGCGTCCCTGGCCGCCGAGATCCGCCGCCGGGAACGGCTGCTGCTGGCCGCCGGGGCGAAGGACATCGAGGACTACCACGAACTCCGCGACGCGCAGGCGGCCCGCGCCTCCCGCGACCTGCTCGTCGCCGGAGGCAGGACGCCGGCCAGGCCGCTGCGCGGGCGCGCCGGCCCGCCGGCCGCGCTGCCCCGGCTCGTGCTGGTCATCGACGAGTTCGCGGCCATGGTCAGCGAGCTGCCCGACTTCATGACCGGGCTGGTCGACATCGCCAGGCGGGGCCGCTCGCTCGGCATCCATCTCATCCTGGCCACCCAGCGGCCCGGCGGCGTGGTCACCGCCGACATCCAGGCCAACACCTCGCTGCGGATCGCGCTACGGGTGACGGAGGCCTCCGAGTCCGCCGACGTCATCGACCGGGCGGACGCCGCGCACATCCCCAAGTCCGCCCCCGGCCGCTGCTACGTCAAGTCGGGCGCGGGCGCGGCGGCGGCCGTGCAGACGGCCCGGATCGGCGGCCGGAGCCCCGGCGGATCCACCGAGGTGCGGGCACGGGTGACGGAGGTCGGCTGGCAGGCCCTGGGGCAGCCGCTGTCCGCGCCCGAGGCGGGCGTCGAGGGCTCACCGGTCACCGACCTGTCCATACTCGCCGACGCCCTGGTCGACGCCGCCCGCATCGCGGGCGTGCCGCAGCAGCCCAGCCCCTGGCTCGCACCGCTCGGCGACCTCGTGGTCGCCCCCGGGCTCTCCGACCCCTCCGGCGGCGCGCCGCCGTACCGGGCCGGGATCGAGGAGGTGCCGCCGCTGGTGTTCGGGGTTACGGACCTGCCGTGGGCGCAGGACCGGCGGGCGCTGGCGCTGGACCTCGCGCACGGGGGGCACCTGCTGCTGGCGGGCGCCTCGCGGAGCGGGCGCTCCACCGCGCTGCGCACCCTGGCGGGGGCGATCGCGGCGGGGGCCTCCCCGCAGGACGTGCATGTGCACGCGATCGACTGCGGTTCGGGGGCGCTGCTGCCGCTGATGGCGATGCCACACTGCGGGGCGGTGGTGACCCGCGACCAGCTCGACCGGGTGGAACGGCTGCTCACCCGCCTGCGCGCGGAGGTCGGGCGGCGCCAGCAGCTTCTCGCCGAGGCCGGATACGCGTCGCTGGCCGAGCTGCGCGCCGCCGCCGGGACGGAGCGGCTGCCCTGGCTGGTGCTGATGCTCGACCGCTGGGAGGGGTTCGTCGCCGCGTTCGAGGGCTACGACTACGGGCGGCTGATCGAATCGGTGATGCAGCTGCTCAGGGAGGGCCCCGCGGTCGGGCTGCGCGCCGTGGTGACCGGCGACCGGTCGGCGCTGATCGGGCAGATCTCCACGGTCTTCGACGACCGGCTGATCCTGCGGCTGGCCGACTCGGCCGACTACGGCCTGGCCGGGCTGCCCGTCAAGGACCTGCCGGCCACGCTCGTCCCCGGCCGTGCCCTGGCCACCGGCGAGAACGGCGTCGCGGAGAGCCAGATCGCCCTGCTCTGCGACGACCCCTCCGGACCGGCCCAGGTCGGCGCATTGCAGGCACTGGCCCGGGCGGTGCCCGCCCGCTTCGCCGGGACCGCGGCGCGGCCGGAGCCCGGCGGGTGGCACTGGGACTGCGAACCGCCCCTGCGGGTGGACGCGCTGCCCATGCGGATCACCGCGGCACAGGTCCTGGATCTGGCGCCGTCCTTCGATCCCCCCTCGCCCCTGTGGGCGCTGATCGGCGCCGGAGGCGACTCGCTGGCCCCGCTCGGCGTCGACCTGCTGGCCCACGGGCCCGGCGCGGTCATCGCGGGCCCGTCCAGGTCCGGCCGCTCCTCGACCCTGCTGACCGCCGCCCGCTCCCTGCTGGCGCGGGGCACCCCGGTGGTCCTGGTCACCCCCCGGCGCAGCCCGCTCAGCACGCTGGTCGACGCTCCGGGGGTGCTGGCCGTACTCGGTGCGGACGGCGATCTGGCCGAGGCCGTGGCGGGGCAGGAGCGCTATGTGGTGATCGTCGACGACGCGGAGCTGATCTCCGCCGACAGCCCTCTCGGCGCCGCCCTGGAACAGGTCCTGCGGACCGGCCGCGACGGCGAGCACGGCCTGATCGCCGGCGGCACCACCGGCGACCTGACGACCGCCTACCGCGGTTTCGTCGCCGAGGCCCGCAAGTCCCGCACGGGACTGCTGCTGTCGGTCCAGAGTCCCGCCGACGGCGACCTGTTCACGATCCGGCTGCCCCGCGGCGCGGTCGGCGGCCCGCCCGGACGGGGGCTGCTGGTCACCCTGGGGTCGGTGACCCCCGTCCAGGCCGCCGTCACATGACGGGTCCCCATATGGAGAAACGCCCCGCGTGACGTGTCCCGCATGACGGGCTCCCATGAAGAAACGCCCCGGCCCGTGGCGGGCAGGGGCGTTCCGGTGGTCCGGCTAACGCGTGGCGGACTCGATGTTGCCGCGATAGGTGTTGATGACCCGGGAAGCCTCCGCGAGTTCTTCGGACATACGCTGGAAGGCCGCGCGGTAGTTCTGCCAGGCCTCGGTGAAACGCTGTGCGCCGGGGCCGGTCCAGGCGGTGCCGACCTTTCCGGCCTCCCGGTCGAGGGCCGCCATCGTGGCCCTCACCTGGTCCGCCTGCTGGGTGAACTGGGTGGCCATCTGCTGCATTTCCGCGGGATTGCCGCCGAGCAAGTTCTGGCTCATGCCAGTCTCCTTCGGGATCGGTGTCGGGGGGCTCACCAAACGAAATCACGATAGGCGAGTGGATCACAGTGATACCGGCATTATGCCGAGCGGCTATGGACCTTCCCGGGCACTCGGACGAGCTAACGTTCCTTTCCATCTTGATTTTTCGCCGGATAAGGAGTTAAGGGCGATGCGTGAGATTGTGGTGACGGGCGGAGGCACCGGGATCGGAGCCGCCGTCGCGGCGGCGTTCGCCGCGCACGGGGACCGGGTGACCATCACCGGGCGGCGGGAGCAGGTGCTCAAGGAGACCGCCGGCAGGCTGGGCGTGTCCCACGTGGCGTTCAACGCGGCCAACCCGGTCGCGGTGGGCGAGGCCCTGGAACGGCTGCCGGACCGGGTGGACGTGCTCGTCAACAACGCGGGCGGCAACACCAACCTGGACCGCACGCCGGACGGCGACGACCTGATGGACGTGGCCGAGAGCTGGTGGGCCAACCTCAACGCCAACCTGATGTCGGCCGTGCTGGTCACGAGCGCGCTGACCCCCCGGCTGGCCGACGGCGGCCGGATCGTCACGATCGGCTCGATCGCGGCCCGGGGCACCGGCTCCGGCTCGTACGGCGCCGCCAAGGCCGCGGTGGAGGCGTGGACCGCCGACCTGGCCGCCGAGCTCGGCCCGCGCGGCGTCACCGCCAACGTGGTCTCCCCCGGACTGGTCGTGGACACCGAGTTCTTCCGCGGCCGCCTCACCGAGGAGGGGGTGCGGCGCCGCGTGGAGAGCACCAGGAACGGGCGCCCCGGCACGCCCGACGACGTCGCGGCCACGGTGAGGTTCCTGGCCTCCTCCGAGGCCCGGCACATCACCGGTCAGGTCGTCCATGTGAACGGCGGCGCGTACCTCGGCAGGTAGGACCCGCCGGGCCCTTTCGATCAGGAGACGCTTACACTCCCTTGGAGGCCCGCCAGCCCCTTGTTCGCACATGTACGGAAGGGAACAACGTCGGTGCAGAAGGTCTTGATCGCCAATCGTGGTGAGATCGCCGTGCGGATCGCCCGCGCATGCAAGGACGCCGGGCTGGCCAGCGTCGCCGTCTACGCCGACCAGGACCTCGACGCCCTGCACGTCCGCCTGGCCGACGAAGCCCACGCCCTGACCGGCACCACC
>NZ_NGFP01000386.1 GCF_002149035.1 Streptosporangium minutum | reverse complement strand
GTACTTCCGTCCTCGGCCTGTCGGCCGGGGCGCCCCCCGCCGCTTCGGTCCCGCCGTCCGTTCCGGGGGACGCCCCGGCCGACAGGCCGAGGACGGAAGTACGGTCCCGCGGCTGACAAGATCAGCGTAGGTTCGGCGTGAGAAAGCGGCCGCCGGGGGAAGGAGACCGCCGTGAAAGCCCCTCTAGAAGCACCGCCCGAGGCCCCCTCGGCGCCTCGCCGGCGCCGCTGGCGCTTCCTCGCGGGACTGCTCGTCGTCGTGGTCCTCCTCGTCGTGGGCGTCCGACTGACCTGGTCGTGGCTGAACCCGTTCGGCGAGACCACGATCGACCGCAGCCAGCCCGTGCTGCTGCAGTCCATTCACAACCTCAGCCGCTTCGAGGCGGCCACCGGCAACTTCCAGGTCGTCGTGGACCTGGAGAGGGACGCCGCCTTCCTGCCCGACGCGGTCAAGGGCAGCCGCACGCTCTTCGTCGGCGCGGGCGGCGTCGACGCCTACGTCGACTTCGGCGGCCTGGCCAAGGGCGCGCTGACCGTCTCGCCCGACCGCAGAGAGGTCACGGTGAAGCTGCCGCGCGCGCAGCTCGAAAAGCCCAACCTCGACAACAAGCGCTCCTACGTCTACGCGCAGCAGCGCGGCCTGTTCGACCGGGTCGAGGACTTCCTGTCCTCCTCCCCCGCCGACCAGCAGGAGCTCTACGTCCTGGCCGAGAAGAAGATCGCCGAAGCCGCGCAGGCCAGCGACCTGCGCAACCGGGCCGACCAGAACACCAAGAGCATGCTCCAGGGCATGCTGACCACCCTCGGTTTCGAGAAGGTGACCGTCAAGTTCGCCGACGAGCCGTAGCCGCCGTGCCCGCGACCGGGCCTACGACCGCCCGCCGTCTCGCGGCGCTCAGCGTCTGGCGGCGCTCAGCGGGGACGGGCGGGCCGGCGGGGACGGACCGGCTCGGTAGGAGACGGACCGGCTCGGTAGGAGACGGACTGGATCGGCTCGGCTCCGCAGGGGACGGACTGGGCAGCTCCAAGGAACCGGCTCGGCTCGGCGGGAACGGGACGAGCCGGATCGGCGGGGACGGGCCGATCGCGGTCTTTGTGGATGCCGGCCGTGGCGGGATTTCATATGCACGCCGTCACCGGCACGGGCATATGTCAGTCGTTATCCGTGAGGCCATCCGCGGGGCCGGAGTATTTCTCATCGGTGCCGGCCTGACTCCGCCGGCACCGAGCGGGTAAACCCGTCGTGTTCCGGCCGGCGCTTCACGGATTCACGCTTCCGGTCCTTGTCCGGTCGTCCATTTCCAATCGGCCGGACATGCGATTCAGCCTTTTACCCACAACGAGAACGACTTATGCGCCGTCGTGGACAGTGACGTCCGTCTCCTCCGTGCCGCGACCGTGACGCCGGCTCATCCCAGGGCCGCCAGCAGCTCGTCGGCGGCCCGGTAGGGGTCGAGATCGGCGTCCAGGACACGGGTGGCGAGGGCGTCCAGGCGCTGGTCACCGTGGAGGTGGGCGAAGCGGGAGCGGAGAGCGGTCAGCGCGATGGCCTCGATCTCGTCCCGGGCCCTGGCATGACGGCGGCGTCCGAGCTCGCCCGACCTCTCAAGGTGGGCCAGGTGCTCGTCGAGGGCGCCGACCACCTCTGCGGCCCCTTCGCCCCGGTAGGCCACGGTCGGCACGATCGGCGGCCTCCAGACCCGCTCGACCAGCGCGGTCATGGTGCGGAGCTCGCGGATGACCGCCTGGGCCCCGTCGCGGTCGGCCTTGTTCACCACGAACACGTCGGCGATCTCCAGGATGCCCGCCTTGGCCACCTGGACGCCGTCGCCCATGCCCGGGGCGAGCAGCACGACGGTGGTGTCGGCCAGCGAGGCGATCTCCACCTCGGCCTGGCCGACCCCGACGGTCTCGACGAGAATGACCTCGCATCCGGCGGCGTCCAGGACGCGCAGGGCCTGGGGCGCGGCCCAGGACAGGCCGCCGAGGTGGCCGCGGCTCGCCATCGACCGGATGAACACCCCCGGATCGGTGGCGTGGTCCTGCATGCGCACCCGGTCGCCGAGCAGGGCCCCGCCGGTGAACGGCGAGGACGGGTCCACCGCGAGGACCCCGACCTTCCTGCCCCGCTCACGGAACGCCCGGACCAGCATCCCGGTGGAGGTGGACTTGCCCACGCCGGGGGAGCCGGTGAGCCCGATGACCCGGGCCCGGTACGGCCGGCCCGCGCAGAGCCGCGCCGTGATCTCCCGGAGCAGGGGAGAGCCGTTCTCCACCATGGAGATCAACCTCGCCACGGCGCGGGGCTGTCCGTCCCGCGCCCGCGCCACCAGATCGGAGACGTCCACGGCCGGGGGCGACCCGCCCCCGGTGGCCGCGCCGGGCTCCTCCACGGCCTTAGACGGCCCGTCCGGCGCTGCCGCACCGGACTCCCGCACCGCCCGGGACGGCCCGTCGGGCACGGCCGCACCGGGCTCCTCCACCGCCCGGGACGGGCCCGGCACAGTCACGCCGGACTCCCGCACCCCGGGGACGGGCCGTCCGGCGTGGCCGCGCCGGGCTCCTCCACGGTCAGGCCGAGGGGACGCGGATGATCAGCGCGTCGCCCTGGCCGCCGCCGCCGCACAGGCCTGCGGCACCGAGCCCGCCGCCCCGGCGCCTGAGCTCGTGGGCGAGGGCGAGGACGATGCGGGCGCCGGAGGCGCCGATCGGGTGGCCGACGGCGATGCCGCCGCCGTTGACGTTGACCTTGTCGAGCGGGACGCCGAGGTCCTTGGCCGACTGGAGGACGACCTGGGCGAAGGCCTCGTTGATCTCCAGCAGGTCGAGGTCCTCGACCGAGAGCCCCTGCTTGCCGAGGGCGTGCTTGATCGCGTTGGCGGGCTGGGACTGGAGCGAGTTGTCGGGTCCGGCCACGTTGCCGTGCGCGCCGATCTCCGCCAGCCACTCCAGGCCCAGCTCCTCGGCCTTGGCCTTGGACATCACGACCACCGCGCAGGCGCCGTCGGAGATCTGCGAGGCCGATCCGGCGGTGATGGTGCCGTCCTTGCTGAAGGCCGGCCGCAGCCGGCCCAGGGTCTCGACCGTGGTGTCACCGCGCACGCCCTCGTCGGCGGCGAACATCACCGGCTCCCCCTTGCGCTGCGGGACCGGCACCGGAACGATCTCGTCGTCGAGCACGCCGTTCTTGATCGCGGCGGCGGCGAGCTCGTGGGAACGGGCGGAGAACGCGTCCTGCTCCTCGCGGGTCAGGCCGAGGCGCGCGTTGTGCCGCTCGGTGGACTCGCCCATGGACACCTGGTCGTAGGCGTCGGTCAGGCCGTCGAAGGCCATCGAGTCCACGATGCCGGCGTCGCCGTACTTCACTCCCCTGCGCAGGCCGGGCAGCAGGTGGGGGGCGTTCGACATGGACTCCATGCCGCCGGCGACCACGATGTCGAACTCGCCCGCCCTGATGAGCTGATCGGCCAGGGCGATGGCGTCCAGCCCGGACAGGCAGACCTTGTTGATCGTCAGCGACGGCACGGTCATCGGGATGCCGGCCTTGACGGCCGCCTGGCGGGAGGGGATCTGACCCGCTCCGGCCTGGAGGACCTGGCCCATGATCACATACTGCACGGCCTCGGGAGCGACACCGGAGCGCTCCAGCGCGGCCTTGATGGCGATGCCGCCGAGCTCGACGGCCGACAGGCCGGCCAGCGAGCCGAGCAACCGGCCGATGGGGGTGCGAGCTCCGGCGACGATGACGGAACCAGACATATAAGGGGCCTCCCTGGCGGGACTTGGGGCGACTTTGCCACCATACCCATGAGCACCCGAGCAACCGCCATGGAGGCCGCCCCTATGTTCATGCGCATCGACCATGTGGGAATCGCCTGCCACGACCTTGAGGAGAAGATCGCGCTCTTCGAGCGGACCTTCGAGCTCACGGTGGTGGCACGTGAGATCAACGAGGAGCAGGGCGTCAAGGAGGCGATGCTGCACATCGCCGACGGCAACGGCGGCGGCTCCTACATCCAGCTCCTCGAACCGCTCGGCCCCGACACGCCGGTCGGTAAGTTCCTCGCCAAGCGCGGGGAGGGGGTCCACCATGTCGCGTTCGGCGTCCCGGATGTGACCGAGGCCATGAGAGAAATTGGGAGCAAGGGCGTCAGACTGCTCGACGAGAAGCCTCGGCACGGCTCGATGGGGTCCTCCATCGCCTTCTTGCATCCCAAGGATGTGGGGGGAATGCTGACGGAGCTCGTTCAAGCCCAAGAGCACTGACCGAGCCTCGTGTCAAATGCAAGAAAGGTTCATACGTAACAAGTCACGCAGAAAGTCGGAGGGGACCTCCAACACGGCAACTCCAGAGTACGCTGGCCTACCACCGGACGTGGATCCCGCCACGGCTCCCGCCTCGGATGTCCGAAATCCCCCGTCCGGCCCGTGTAGCCGTCTCGACAACCCAGGATCGAGCCTCCATGCAGTCCGACATCGACGCACAACTCAACAATTTCTTTGAAGACGCCCCCGCTCGGGAATTCGACGTGGTGCTCCGTGGCTATGACCGGCACCAGGTCCATGACCATCTGAAGCAGGTCGACAACGAGTTGCGCCAGTCTCGCGAACAGGTTCAGGCCCTGCAGCGAGACCTGTCCGACTCCCAGCGTCAGCTGCAGGAGCAGGAGCGTCCGACGTACTCCGGCCTTGGTGCGCGGATCGAGCAACTGCTCCGTCTCGCCGAGGAGCAGGCCACCGAGCTGGTCCAGGCCGCCCGGTCCGAGGCGAACGAGATCAAGGCCGCGTCCAAGGTCGACGCCGCCGACCTGCGCGCCGCCGCGGAGAACGAGGCGGCCGAGAAGCGCGCCCTCGCCACCCGCGAGGCCGACGACATGCGCACCACCGCCGAGCGCGAGGCCGAGGAGATCCGTTCGACCGCCCGCCGTGAGGCCGACGAGCTGACCGCCACCACCGAGCGCGAGGTCGCCAAGCTGCGGGCCACCGCCGACCACGAGGTGGCCGAGAAGCGCGCGGACGCCGAGCGCGAGATCGCCAAGCTGCGCACCACCACCGAGCGCGAGGTCGCCCAGCTCCGCGCCTCGACCAAGCGCGAGCGCGACGAGGTTCTCACCACCGCCAAGCGTCAGGCGGACGAGATGCGCGCCCAGGCCCAGCGGGTCCTGGAGGAGTCCGAGGCCAAGCGCGCCCAGGACGAGGCCGAGTTCGAGATCCAGCTCGCCGCCCGCCGCGAGGAGGCCGAGCGCCAGGAGGCCGAGCGCCACGCCACCGCGCAGGCCAACACGCAGAAGCTGGTCTCCGAGGCCGAGCAGCGCGCGGCCACCGCCGAGCAGCGCGCCACCAAGGCCACCCAGCAGGCCGAGCAGACCCGGCGCGAGGCGGACACCCACGCCAAGCAGCTGCTCGCCAACGCGCGCAAGAACGCCGACCAGCTCGTCTCCGAGGCGAAGTCGAGCGCCGAGTCGATCGTCAGCGACGCCAAGACCGAGTCCGAGCGGACCCGCTCCGTCGCCCAGCGTCAGGTCGACGAGCTGACCCGTCAGCGCGACAGCATCACCAGCCACCTCGCGCAGCTGCGCCAGCTGCTCGGCGGCGCGCCGCTCCCGGCCTCCGAGCCGGAGCCCGCGATCGCCGCGGCCCCGGTCAAGCCGGCCATTCCCGCCGCCAACGGCAGCGAGAAGCCCGCTCCGGCCCCCGCTCCGGCCAAGGCCGAGACCAAGGACGACGACGCGGAGTGGTGGCAGGAGTAGGCACCCGCTGAATCGGGGCGCTGACGACGGCTACGGGAGAGCCTGGTGACCTTGGCGGTCGCTAGGCTCTCCTCTGTGTTTTCGCTGTTCCGCGCGGCTATCCGCACCCCCCGGAGCGCGGCTTCGCGCGCCCTCAGAGCTAGGAGAAACCGTGCCCGAAGCGTCCCAGACAGCCGACG
>NZ_NGFP01000385.1 GCF_002149035.1 Streptosporangium minutum | reverse complement strand
GCCGCGGGGTCGGTCACGGCGGGCGGGGTCGCGCGGACCTCCCGGAGGCGGCGCAGGGCGGCGAGCACCCCGGTCAGCCGCTCGCCGGCCGCGGCCATCGGCAGCACCGGCTCGAACGACACCAGCGAGGTCAGCGCGAGCACCGCCGTGGCGACCGAGCCCGCTCCGGAGTTCTGCGCGACCAGGACGATCGCCAGCACGGTCAGCCCCTGGGCGAGCATCCCCAGCCCCGTGGCCACCGCGTTCCCCCGGGCCTGCCGGCGCTCCAGCGCAGCCAGCCGGGCGTCGGCTTCGGCGCAGGCCGCGAGCGCCCGGTCGCCGGCCCCGTAGGCGGCCAGGTCGGCGGAGCCGTGCACCAGGTCGGCGACCCGGGCGGCCAGGTCGGCCCGCGCGGGGGCGATCCGTGCCGACCAGCGCCGGGCGGCGGCGGCCGTGCCGGCCGGGATCAGCACTCCGGCCACGGCCAGCCCGGCCAGCAGCACCAGCGCCGCCGCCGGGAGCAGGAACAGCGCGATCACGACGGTGGTCACCGCTGTGACCAGCGCCGCCACAGCCGGCAGCAGGCAGCGCACCAGCAGGTCCTGGGCCGCGTCGGTGTCGTCGACCATCCGGCTGAGCAGGTCGGCCCCCCGGTGGTTCAGCGGCCCGGCCGGGATGAGCGCCTGGTACAGCCGCTCCCGGGTCGTCGCCTGCGCCCGCAGCGCGACGTCGTGCCCGGCCAGGCGCTCGCCGTACCGGAAGACGCCCTTGCTCGTCGCGAACGCCCGGACCCCGACGATCGCCACGCTCAGCGCCGCCAGCGGCGGCTGCTCGGCGGCCCTGGTGATCAGCCACGCCGCCGACCCGATCAGCCCGAGCCCGGCCAGCTCGGCCGCGGCCCCCGCCGCGGCGGCCAGAGCGATCCGCCCACCTGCCCGGTTCACAGCGCTCCTCCGTTCTTCTCCGCCGAAACGGCGCTGACGGCCAGGTCGTCTCCGGGGCGGGACGTCCGGCCGGACCCCGGGACGGCCGGACGGTCGGACACCACGCGGCCGTCGGCGATCCGGATCACCCGGTCGGCCAGGTCGATCATCGCGGGCCGGTGGGCCACGATCACGGAGGTGCGGCCCTCGGCGAGGTCGCGGGTGGCGGTCACCACCGCGCCCTCGCTGCGGCCGTCGAGCCGCGCGGTCGGCTCGTCGAGCAGCAGGACGTCCGCCGACGGCCGGCAGAACGCGCGGGCGAGCGCGACCCGCTGCCGCTGCCCGGCCGACAGGTTCGCGCCGCGCTCGCCGAGCACCGTCTCGTATCCCTCGGGCAGTGCCGCCACGAACTCGTCGGCGTACGCCGCCTCCGCCGCCGTCCGGACCTGGTCGGCCGTCGCGCCGGGGGAGCCGAGCCTGATGTTGTCGGCCACCGAGGTGGCGAACAGGTGGGGCCGTTGCGGCACGAACGCCAGCCGCCCGCGCCAGGCGTCGAGGTCGGTGAGCTCGACGCCGTCGATCAGGACCCGGCCGGCCGTAGGGGGGACGAAGCCGAGGAGCAGGTGGAGCAGGGTGCTCTTGCCCGCGCCGCTCTCGCCGACCAGTGCGACCCGCTCACCGGGCGCGATCACCAGCGAGACGTCCTCCAGCGCGGCCTCCTCGCGGTCCGGGTAGCGCACGGTGACGTTCTCCAGCCGGATCTCCGGCGTCGTGCGCCGGCGCGTGCCGGCGCCGGACGCCCGCTCACCCCGCGCCGGACGCTCGGCCTGCCCGTCCAGTACGGCGAAGGCCTGGTCGGCGGCGGCGACCCCCTCCATCGCCGCGTGGAACTTGTTGCCCATGTTGCGCAGCGGCAGGTAGGCCTCGGGGGCGAGCAGCAGCACCAGCAGCGCGATCGGCAGATCCAGCGAACCGGACAGCAGCCGCAGTCCCACCGGCACGGCGACCAGCGCCAGTGACAGCGAGGCGGCCAGCTCCAGCACCAGCGACGACAGGAAGGCCACCCGCAGCGTGCGCATCGTCGCGTCGCGGTGGGCGTCGGCGACCTGCTGGATCACCCCGGCCTGGAACCGGGCACGGCCGAAGGCGCGCAGCGTCGGCAGGCCCCGGACCACGTCCAGGAAGTGACCGCCGAGACGGGCCAGGGCCTGCCACTGCCGTTCGGTGACGGCCTTGGTGTGCATGCCGACCAGCGCGCCGAAGATCGGGATGAGCGGGAGCGTGACCAGCACGATCACCGCGCTGGCCAGGTCGGCGGTGAACAGCCGGACGAGCACGGCGATCGGCACGACACCCGCCACCGCGGCCGCCGGGAGATAGCCCGACAGGTAGGGGTCGAGGGCGTCCAGGCCCCGGCCGGTCAGCGTCACCAGCTCGCCGGAGCGGTGGGAGGTCAGCCGGGCCGGGCCCAGCTCCTGGAGCCGCGACAGCAGCCGGCGGCGGAGCGCCGACTTCACGCCGGTGCTCGTGCGACCGGCGGCGACGCCCTGCGCCAGGCTCAGCGCCGCCCGGACGCCGACGACCAGCGCCAGGAAGACCAGGGCCGAGGCCGCGAACCTCCCGGACAGCACGCCGGCCAGCAGCTCCGCCTGGACCAGGACGAGCAGTCCGGTGACGACCGCGGCGGCCAGGCAGAGAGCCAGGTGGCGGCGGACGGCCCGCTCGCTCAGGGCAAGCCGTAGGAGATCCTTGTGCATGCGAACCTTTGAAAAGCCTCAGAAGAACGACGGGATCCTGTCGGCCGCACGCCGGGGATCGAACGTGCGCCACACCCATACTTGCGCGCCCAGCATGAGCGGCGCGAACGGCAGAATCATGACACTCAACACATTCAGCGTCGCGGAGGGTGCGATGTGTTCCAGCAGCCACGGAGCGAGTACGGCGAGCAGCACGGCGACGGGCAGGGCGGCGACGCCCGCCGAGGCCAGCAGCGCCCCGCCGGTCCGGCTCGCGCCGGTCACCTGACCGGGCAGCCGCCAGGAGAGGAAGGTCCAGCCGTGGAAGGCGAACGCCGCGGCGACCACCAGCCCTCCGCCGAGACCGGGCAGGCCGATCGGCGGCCCGGACAGGCCGCCGGCCATCGCGACCAGCGCCATGCCCCAGCTCAGCGCCAGGCCGTACGAGCCGAGGCAGATCATCCAGTCCCAGCCCGCCCGCCAGGCGTGGCCGTCGAGGCGGCGGCGGAACCACAGGCCGGCGTCGCGCAGGATCCACGAGACGAGCAGGGTCACCACCAGCGGGTAGAGACCGGACAGCAC
The DNA here is from genome assembly GCF_002149035.1 of Streptosporangium minutum. Lineage (GTDB taxonomy): Bacteria > Actinomycetota > Actinomycetes > Streptosporangiales > Streptosporangiaceae > Streptosporangium > Streptosporangium minutum. Next base: position 2,725 of record NZ_NGFP01000385.1, on the reverse strand, counting down.
CTCTCCCTCGATCGAGGGGAAGGCGCCGAACAGCACGCCCGCCACGGCCACCAGCCAGACCTCGTTGGCCAGGACGAAGGGCGCCATGGCGGCGACGACGCGGTCGCGGTCCGGCTGGGTCCTGCCCAGCGCGGGCAGCAGCATGCCCACGCCGATGCCCGAGCCCTCCAGGGCGAAGTAGCCGACCAGCAGCAGGGCGAACACGCCCGTCCAGAGGATGTCCACGGGCTTCTCCCTAGAGGCTCAGCGCGTGCGCGCGTTCGGTGGAGTCGGCGGGTCCGTCCGCGCCGAGGGTGACGGCGGCGGGTCCACGCCGGACGGTGCGGGCGATCAGGAGGTAGTCGACGACCGCGAGCAGGCCGAGCACGCCGACGAAGCCGACGAAGGACAGGGTGATCATCCCCTTGGTGAGGCCCGGGGACATGGCGTCGGCGACGGTGAGCCTGCCGTGGACCAGCCACGGCTGGCGGCCGACCTCGCGGGCCAGCCAGCCGAGGATCGCGGCCAGGAAGGGCAGCGGGGTGATGAGCATGAGGATCGGGTGCGCCCAGCGCCAGCGCGGCAGCCAGTACACGGTGGGCAGCAGGACGAACATGATGAGGGCCTGCAGCAGCTGCCCGATCAGGATCATGAAGCCGAGCCCGAGCCCGGCCAGTGGCGTGCCGTTGAACTTGTCCGGCTGGAACAGGGAGACCGGGCCGAACTGGGCGTAGCCGAAGCCGACCGTGACCAGCGAGCCGACGAAGGCGGCGACCACCCCCAGGCGGAGCGAGCCAGTGAAGAACTCCCGGTCGGCGGTCCGCCTGAACAGGTGGTAGGCGCTGGCCCCCATCACCACGAACCCGCCGGTCCACAGGCCCGCGCCGAGCACGTGGGGGAGCGCCATGGTCAGCATGGGGTTGGTGACCAGTGCGCCGAAGTCGGTCAGCACCAGGTGGCCGCCCCGCTCCACGGCTCCCGCGGGGTTCTGCAGGAACGAGTTGGCCACCATGATCCAGAAGGCCGAGACGTAGGCGGTCAGCGTCACCAGCCAGATGCACGCCAGGTGGAGCCACCTGGGCAGCCGGTGCCAGCCGAAGATCCACAGGCCCAGGAAGGTGGACTCCAGGAAGAAGGCGCCGAGCGTCTCGATGGCGAGCGGCGCGCCGAAGACGTCTCCCGCGTAGTGCGACAGGCCGCTCCAGCTCATGCCGAACTGGAACTCCATCACCAGGCCGGTGACAATGCCGAGCGCATAGTTGATCACATAGATCTGGCCCCAGAAACGGGTCATCCGCTCGTGCGCCGGCCTGCCGGTCATGGCGTGGCGGGTGTGCATGATCGCGACGAGGGGGGCCAGGCCCAGGGTCAGCACGACGAACAGGAAGTGGAGACTCCCCGTCACCGCGAACTGCGTCCGAGCCAGGTCGAGCACGTCCATGGTGTCACCTCCATTGTTATGTCTGTCTACCTGTAGACACTCTACATGTAGAGCGTCTACAGGTAGAGTGCCTATAGGAGAGGTAGGGTGACACCGTGAGTGAGCGAAGCGAACGGGGCGGCGGGACGGTGTCCGCGCGCCCGGCACGGGAGGCCGCGTGAACACCGACGCGCTCCGCGGGCACATGGACGCCCTGCTGCTCTCGGTGCTGGAACACGACCCCCTGCACGGTTACGCGATCATCGAGGCGCTGCAGGAGCGCAGCGGAGGCGCGCTGAACGTGCCGACCGGCACCGTCTACCCGGCGCTGCGCCGGCTGGAGCAGGCGGGCTACCTGGCCAGCGAGTGGGCCACGGTGGGCGGGCGCAAGCGGCGAACCTACCGTCTGACCTCCTCGGGCCGTACGGCCCTGGCGGGGGAGCGCTCCGCCTGGCGGGAGTTCGCCGGCGCGATCGGCAGCGTGCTGGAGCCGCGCGTCACACGGTGACCGTCGGGGCCGCACATCATGTGGCGGCCGCGAGGCCGTGCGTCACACGGTGACGGGACGGCGCCGGGTGAGGCTCACGCAGCGGGCCGCGCAGTACAGCTGCAGCAGCATGAACGTGTAGCTCACCAGCCCTACGCCGATGCCCGGCGGGTAGTCGGAGAAACCGGTGGGGCCGTGCGAGCCGTACGTCAGCGCCGCGCCCAGGGCCAGCGTGACCGGCAACATGAGCCAGACGAACACGGCCAGCGACCGGGTGATGATCCTGGGGCGCCGGATCCGGCGCAGCCCGCGCCCCAGCGCGACCAGCGCGAGCGCGCCGAGCACCCCGGTCAGCATCTGCAGGATGTCCAGCCCGCGGGCGACCGGCACGAACCAGCCCGGCCTGGCGGCGTAGTCGGCAACGTCGGCCGGGAAGATCCGCCAGATCACGGACCACATGAGCGTGGTGAGCGGCATGCTGAGGAAGAGCAGGGCGGCCAGCCTGCGGCCCGCCGAGATGGACAGTTCCTCCTGGTAGCCCGGCGCGATCTCGCTGATCGGACCGAACTCCTCGACGGCGACGCGCTCGGCCTCGGCCCGGTCCAGCCCGTCGCCCTCCAGCGCCTCGGCGGTGTCGAGCAGGCTGTCGCGCGCCTCGGTGACCATGTCGAGCTTCGGACCCCTGGGGCCTTTGAGAGTGCGGCTGAGCCGGGTCACGTAGTCGTCGATGACTCCGGTGCTCGCCATGTTCTCCCCAGCCGTGTGATCCCCCTTGAGGGTGTTCGCCCCCCCATCCTGCCCTCCGGGCGGGACCGGCGCATCGGGGACCACCCTGATAA
>NZ_NGFP01000384.1 GCF_002149035.1 Streptosporangium minutum | reverse complement strand
GGTATGCCCAGCGGGTGTGCCGCTTCGCGTTCGCCGCTCTGGCCGCCGAGCATGGGCGGGTGGCCCTGATGGTCGACACCGACAACTGTGCGGCGATCGGCGTCTATGAGCGTCTGGGCATGCGTGGGCGCCCGGTGGCGGCCGCGACCGTGGGCGGGTGAGCCGGCGGTCGCGGCGGGTGGGGGAAAAACCTGGTGCGTGGGGCGGTCCTGCCGGGCAGAGTGGACGAAATGATGCCCAGTTTTGTGCCTGGTCTAGAGCTTTCGCGTAACTTCTATGCGCAGGTTGTGCGGCCGATGGTCGCTGATGTGCCGCACAGCGCGGCGCTGATCGGCGCCGGTTCGGAGGTGCTGGCGTTCGACACCGAACGCTCCACCGACCATGACTGGGGCCCCCGGGTGGTGCTGTTCGTCGCACCCGAGACGGCCGGAGCGCTGCGGGCGTCGGTCGCCGCGGGCCTGCCTGCGACCTTCGGCGGCTATCCCACCGCGTTCGGCGCCGGGCACGGCGTCGAGGTCGCCGGGGCCTCCGCCTGGCTGGAGGAGCGGCTCGGCTTCGACCCGCTGGGGGACTTCGGTGCGCTGGACTGGCTGGCCACCCCCTGGCAGCGGCTGGCGGAGGTCACCCGCGGGGAGGTCTTCCACGACGGCCTGCACGTGCTGGAGGCCGCCCGCAGCGCCCTACGCTGGTATCCGGAAGACCTGTGGCGGTATGTGCTGGCCTGTCAGTGGAGACGCCTGGCCCAGCAGGAGGCCTTCCCGGGCCGGTGCGGGGAGGTCGGCGACGATCTCGGTTCGGCCGTGCTGACCGCCAGCCTGGCCCGTGACCTGATGCGGCTGGCCCTGCTGATGCGCCGCCGCTACCCGCCGTACGGCAAATGGCTCGGCAGCGCCTTCGCCCGCCTTCCGGGCACGGCCGAGATCGGCCAGGCGCTGTCGGGCGCGCTGGCCGCCGACGGGTGGCGCGACCGGCAACGGCATCTGGGCCGCGCCTACGAGCGGCTGGCCCAGATGCACAACCGGCTCGGCCTGAGCCAGCCGCTGGAGACCACCACGCGCGGTTTCCATCAGCGGCCCTTCGAGGTCATCGACGGCGGGCGGTTCGCCGACGCGCTGAGCGAGGCCATCGCCGACCCGTGGGTGCGGGCTCTGCCTGCGGTCGGCTCGGTCGACCAGTTCGGCGACTCCACCGATGTGCTCACCTGCCCCGGGCGGTGCCGGGCGGTGACGCGGGCGGTGCTGGGAGGCGGGTGAGGCAAGGCGTGGGGGAAGAACCGGGGGAGCGCCCCGAGGGGGTCAGGCCGCGACCGGCTCGCGCCGCTCGGCCAGCATGCGCCGTTCGAACCACAGCGAGGTGAACGGCGGCACCGCGCACGCCAGACCCAGCACGATCGTGCCCACACCCCAGCGCGCCACCCGGGCCGCGGCCAGCACCCCGGCCACGTACAGCACGAACAGCAGGCCGTGGACCGGGCCGAAGATCTTCACCCCGAGGTCGCCGGAGTCTGCGATGTATTTGAAGAACATGCCGACGAGCAGTCCCGCCCATGAACACGCCTCGGCGATCGCCACATAACGGAACAGACGCAGTGCGGTCGGCACAGCGGACACCTCTCCTCAGGTCCGGGAACGCCCCCAGCTTAGGGGGCTGTAGGGGCCTGTGCGGCCCGGCCGCGGGGTGGCGTCGATCACGCCGGGGCCGGGGGGTGAGGGAGCGTCCGACGGGGGGCTGACGGCAGCCGGCCGGGCAGCGCCGGACCCGACTGGCGCAGCGTGATGTTGAGCCGTCCTCTGATCAGGCCGTGCGGGCCGGTCCCGGGCAGGATCCGCCGTACGCCGTGGAAGGCCAGCCGGGAGGGTCCGCCGAATACGAACAGGTCGCCCGACTCCAGCCGGACATCGCTCCAGGGCCTGGCGCGGGTGGCGGTGTTGCCGAACCGGAACACGCACGCGTCTCCCAGGCTCAAGGAGACCACCGGTGCCGCGGCGCGTTCGTCCCTGTCCTGGTGCATGCCCATCGTGGCCGCGTCGTCGTAGAAGTTGACCAGCGCCACGTCCGGGTCGTAGGGGCCGCCCAGGGTCTGGGCCACCGCCGCGCGGCCCAGCTCCGCCAGCCACTGCGGCAGCGGCTCGACCGGCTCGTCGGTGTAGCGGTAGGGGCGCCAGCGCCGGCCCAGGCACACCGTGCGCACCGACATCAGGCCGCCGCCGGGCAGCCGGATGTGCTCCATCCCCAGCGGGGGCCGCGCCCAGGCGCGGCAGGCCCGCACCAGCTGCCGTTGCAGGTCGGCGCTCAGCCAGTCGGGCACGTGAACCGCGCCCGGGGCGATCTCGGTGCGGCAGCGGGCGATCAACGCGTCCACACCGGGCATTTTAGCCGGTGGGCTCTTTCGCCCTGGTGGGCGAGGGTGAATTTGTCGCACCGTGCGGCCAGGCCGCCCCACTGCTTGAGGCGGTTGATGCAACGGGAGAGGGGGGCTGGGGAAGTCAGCACTGCTCGGGCGGCTGACCGAGCGTTTGGAGCAGGACGGTTGGCTCATCGCCACCGGTCGCTGCCCCGAGGCCGAAAGCGCCCCACCGGCGTAGGCCTGGGCAGAGGTGTTGTGCGGGGTGGCCGAAAGCGTGCTCCCGTCCGGGAAATTCGCCGCCGACCTCGCACCGCTGCTGACCGATGCGGCGGGCACAGGCGGTGCCGACGCCACCGAAGGACGGCTCCGGCTCCACCGGGCGGTGTGGTCCTGGCCCGCGTCGGCCATCACCGCCCCGGCGACCTCGTCCGGCTCCAGCAGGCCGGCCCCCACCGCCGCGTGCCCGCGTACCGCGGTCAGTGCCCCGGCCACCACCCGGCCTGCCACGCGCATGGCCTCCATCCCGGCCGCGCTCTCGATCTCGACCATGTGACACCCCTCGGACACCCGACACATAAGACGGTATTGTTATCACGGTTGCTAGAGTGCTTCCCATGGTTCGCCCTCCACTGACCCAGCTCGACCACGAACGCGGCCACCGGCTGGGCGCGATCCTGCGCCAGGCGCGGGGCACCCGCAGCATGGCCGAGGTCGCCGCCGCCGCGGGACTGTCCGCCGAGACCCTCCGCAAGATCGAAACCGGCCGGGTCCCGACCCCGGCCTTCTTCACCATCGCCGCCCTCGCCCACACCCTGGGCATCTCCCTGGACGTCCTGGCCGAGGTCGCCGCCGCCGAACGCGCCGCCTGAGCCACCCCAGGCACCCCACCCCGGGCACTCCACGACAGACCCCGGACAGCCCCACGCCAAGCCCCCACGACGGACAGCCCCGGCGGCGAGCCGTCAAAGAGGCCTTCCTCTGGCCCGTGGGCCGGCCACCCGGGCGGCGCCCCGAAACGGCGCCGCCGGCGTGGACCACCATCCCCTTACCGGCCGCCGGACGGCCCGCGCAACAGCGGATGAGCCCGCATCGCCACCTCCAGCTCACCGGGCAACTCGTCGCGGTAGCGGCCCAACGTCGCCAGATCACTGTGCCCCAGCACCCGCCGGACCGCGTCCATGTCCACCGCGTCGGCCAGCAGATGGGTGGCGGTGGTGTGCCGCAGGCCATGCGGGGTCACCGAACGCCGCCGGTCGGGATCCACCCGCCGCTGCACCCGGTCGATCACCGCCTGCACATCCCCCCGCGCCAGACGCCTGCCCCGCCACGACAGCAGCAGCGCCTTCTCCGGCGCCCCGGCCCGGCCCCGCTCCAGCAGATAGGCCTCCAGCACACGGGCGACGTCACCCGGCAACGGCACATCACGCGTCTTGCCGCCCTTGCCGAAGATCCGCCAGTAACGGACCCCGTCGTTGGTGTAGAAATCCTCCACATTCGCCCGCACCAGCTCCGAGACCCGCGGCCCCATCGTCGACAGCAGCAGCACGATCAGCGCATCACGCAGCTCGGTACGCTGGTCACGCCGCCGGCCGCGCTCCGCACCCGTACCGTTCGCCGGCGCGGCCCCCGCACCGTCCGGAACCCCCGCATCACCCCGGCCGCCGCCGTCGCCACGGTGACCACTGAGATCCCGCGCCGCACCGATCAGCCCCTGAGCCTGCTCACGGGTCAGCGCCCGCCGCTCCGGACGCAACCCCCCGCGCTCCTTGGCCGTCACCGTCGCCAGCGCCATCGGATTGACCTGCACCCAGCCCGCCAGCGTCGCATGCTTGAACAACGCCGAGACCGACCGGCGAAAGCGCGACTGGGAGGAGGCCGACTGCAGCCCGGCGCCGGGCTCGGCCCGCCGCCCGTCGGGCTTACGCGCGAAAGCCAGCAAAATCGCATCCACATCCTCACCGGTCAGGTCGTCCAGGACCCTGCCCTCACCCGCCAGCCGTACGAACGTGGCCACATCCCGCGCGTAGACCTCCGCCGTCGCCGGCGACAGCGCGCCCGTCAACGTCTTGGCGCGGATCAGCTCCACATAGCGATCGGCCGACTCCTGGACGGTGAGACGATTCAGATCCGCTGGCCGCATGGTTTCAGGGACACCCTTCCTCGAATGTGCCGACCGTAGCGGCCGCCACCGACAACAACCCGCCCGCAGCGCGACGGGCGCTCACCCGCCTGCCCGCACCGCGCTCGGACTCACCCCGCGCACCCGCTTGAAGGCCGCGCTGAAGCCGAACGCGTCGGCATAGCCCACCTGACGGGCCGCCGCCGCCACCGTCGTGCCCGGCCGCGCCAGCGACTCGGCCGCCAGCGCCATCCGCCACTCCGTCAGATACGCCAGCGGAGGCCGGCCCACCAGCGCGGTGAACCTGCGCGCGAACGCCGCCCGCGACATCCCCGCCGCACCGGCCAGCGACCCCACCGTCCAGCCCGCCGCCGGGGCGTCATGGATCATCCGCAGCACCCGCCCGATCCGCGGGTCCTCCAGCGCCGTGTACCAGCCCGGCGCGTCCGCCTCCTCACGCGCGAACCACGCCCGCACCGTCACCACCAGCAGCATCTCCAGCAGCCGCTCCAGCACCACCTGCCGGCCCGGCGCCGCACCGGTGACCTCCGCACCCACCAGCTCCAGCACCGGCGCCAGCCGCCCATCCCCGCCCGGCACCACCAGCAGATCGGGCAGTACGGCCAGCAGCCGCCCCGGCAGCTCCCCGCCCACCTGGCAGGCGCCGGTCACCAGCAACGCGCCTCCCCGCGCCCAGCCGCCCGCACCGAGCTCACCCCGGCACTCATCGCCGTGCACGACGATCTGCGGCGGGGTCCGCGGCGAATCGGCGATCACGAACGGCCGCCCGCCGCCCACCAGCACCACATCGCCCGGCCCGAGCGCACGCGCCCGGCCACCGGAGGGAACCACCCATGCCCGGCCGGCGACCATCGTCGCCAGCGACAGCCGGGCCGGCGCCACGAACCGCAGCGACCACGGGGGACAGCCCGGCGGCCGGCCGAACACCCCGCCCAGCGCCCGGACCCCATCCAGAAGATCACCGATCACATCCACCCGCCCAAAGTAGACGATCACACATGCCGCCGCCCGCAGCGCCTATAGGAAAGTCTCAACAGGGGGCGGCCGGCCCGCGCAAAAGAAAGACGAGAGGCAGCCGACCGGCCCGCCCCGCTCCCAGCCACCACGAAAACAGGGACGAAACAGCCACTACGGAATCGTACGATCACCTCATGCCGAATCTCGGACCCACAGAGCTGCTGATCATCCTGGCTCTGCCGGTCGTCATCGTCACCCTGATCATCGGCATAGCGGTCACATCGGCACGGCGCGCCCCACGCCGGAACAGCGGCCCACGACCGCAACTCGACGCCTCACAACTGCACTGGCAGGCAACCGCCCTGGTCACCGCAGGCAAGGCAATAGCCGCGATCAAACTCGTACGCGAGCAGACCGGCCTGGACCTCGCAAGCGCCAAAAGATACGTCGACGACCTGCGCGCCGGAAGAACCCCCCAACCACCGCCGCCCCACCACGGCGCCACAGCGGCCCACCCGCCCACGCC
>NZ_NGFP01000383.1 GCF_002149035.1 Streptosporangium minutum | reverse complement strand
AGAATATTCAATCCGATTTCTCCGTGTAATCGACAATAGACGCTGCCACACCTTTTGTCTTTTCGCTTTTGTCATTCGATTAACCTGTCCGCGGTGCCGCGGATGAACGGCAGGGTACGCACGGATCGGCTGTTTCATTCAGAACTGGTGGGGACGCAGGCCAATCACCCCGCCCCTGGCGGAACGGCTCAGGGAGAAAGGCCGCGAACGGCGGACAAGCCACCGCCCATCGGCGCCTTCTCCGCCGATTTGCAGATTAAAGCCATATATCCGATTCAGCTCCGTGTGAAGTTCATCAGGGGGATCCGTGCGGCATTTTCGACGACGCGCACCGCTGGCCGCCGCCATCGGCCTCGCCACTGCTGCTTTCACCGGTGTCGCGGCCCAGGCCGCCACCGGCGCCTATCCGACCTCCGGCCCGCCCGGCACCTACTGCCCGTCCGCCTCGGCCGCCGGGACGCCGGTCGCGACGGGCCTCCCGTGTGCGGGCACGATCGCGCGGCCGCGCCCCACGCCGGCCACGGACACCGCGCCGTCCATGAACACCGCGCCGGCCACGGACACCGTGTCGTCCGCGAACGCCGTACCCGCCGCTCATCCGGAGACCTCCGGCCAGACGGCCCCCACGGCGGACGGCAAACCCTCCAAGCAGGTCTGCGGGCCGCCGTACCTCGACGACGACCCGATCCTCGGGCCGAAGTACCTCCCGGAGGACGGGCCGCTCGGCAAGATCCTGCGTGACTACAAGCCGCTGAACGGGGTCTCCCCGCAGGAGTTCATCGACCGCTACTGGGACCAGGGCACCAACTGGTGGCGCTACCCGCAGGACTACGGCTTCGCCCACTCCGGCGGCTACGCCAACGGCAAGCTGCTGGTGCGGACGGTGACGCTGCCGGTCGGCACGGACCTCGACCGTTTCGGCGGCGAGCAGGGCTCCTTCGTCTCCCCGCTCGGCGCGTCCTATGTCGGGCGCGCGCTGCCGCCGAACAATCTCAACACCTTTCAGGCGGCCCCGAAATATCTCTGCAACTACCACACTTACAAAGTGACAAAGGAGTTCAAAGTGGATGGCGGTCCGGCCGCCGCGGCATTCCAGCAGGAAGGCGCCGGACGGCAGTACCACCTGGTGAGCAAGTACATTCCCGAAGCGCCCCAGGCGACCGGGGAGGTGTCCGTGGCCTGGCTGCTCGACAACGGATACCTGAAATCGTCGAACTGAGCCTTTCCGCATGAAGGGGGCCGCCGGATCCCGCGGTCCCCTTCACCTTCACCGGGGCTCTCCGGCCCTCCCGGCCGTCGTGCGCGCTCGCCGGAGCCGGGAACGGCCCGGCCGGGGAACGGCCAGGCTCAGGAAGCGGCCGGGCGCAGGAGACGGCTGGCTCGGAGGCGGCGGGGCTCAGGAGACGGCCGGGATCAGGAGCGCAGGTAGGCGAGGACGGCCAGGACGCGACGGTGCTGGTCACCGTCCTCGGCGTACAGGCCGAGCTTGGCGAAGATGCTCCGGATGTGCTTCTCCACCGCGCCGTCGCTGATCACGAGCTGGCGGCCGATGGCGGGGTTGGACCTGCCCTCCGCCATCAGGCCGAGCACCTCCCGCTCCCGCGGGGTGAGCAGCGCGAGCGGGTCGTCGCGGCGTCGCCGTACCATCAGCTGGGCCACCACCTGCGGGTCGAAGACCGTCCCACCGGCCGCGACGGTGCGCAGGCCTCCCATGAAGTCGTCCACGTCCACGACCCGGTCCTTGAGCAGGTATCCCACCGCGCCCCTGGCATCGGCCAGCAGGTCGTCGGCATAGGAGACCTCCACGTACTGGGACAGGATCAGCATCGGCGCGCCCGGCACCCGCCGGCGCGCCTCGACCGCCGCCCGCAGCCCCTCGTCGGTGAAGCCGGGCGGCATTCTGACGTCGACCACCGAGACGTCCGGCCGGTGCTCGGCGACGGCCTCCACCAGGCCGTCGCCGTCCCCCACCGCCGCGACCACCTCGCAACCGAACTCCTCGAGCAGCCTGATCAGGCCCTCTCTGATCAGCACTGCGTCGTCGGCCACGACTACCCGCACGGCACCTCCGCCACGATCACTGTCGGCCCGCCCACCGGTGAGTCCACCGCGAGCTCCCCGTCGACCGCCTTGAGGCGGTCGCCGAGCCCGGACAGGCCATGTCCCTTGGCGACGTGTGCGCCGCCGACTCCATCATCCCCGATCGTCAGCATCAGGACGCCCCCGGTCCTGGTCAGCGACACCGTGCAGATGGTGGCGTGGCTGTGCTTGGCGACGTTGGTCAGGCTCTCGGCGACCACGAAGTAGACGGTGTTCTCCACCGCCGCCGCGAAGCGGCCGGTGATCTGCACGTCCAGCTCGACGGGGATGGTGCAGCGGCTGGCCAGCGCCGCGAGCGCCGGGGCCAGGCCGCGGTCGGTCAGGATCGGCGGCGCGATGCCGCGTGAGAGCGCGCGCAGCTCGTCCAGGGTGTCCCGGGTGGAGGTGATGGCCTGGCTGAGCATCTCCTCGACCGCCTGCGGGTCGCGCTTGAGCTGGCGCTGGGCCCGGGACAGGTCCATGGCCAGGGAGACCAGGCGCTGCTGCGGCCCGTCGTGGATGTCGCGCTCCAGCCGCCGCAGCGCGTTGGCCTCGGCCGACACCGCGGCGGCCCGGCCCTCGGCGAGGTCGTCGATGCGCTCGTGCAGCTCGGCGACGCCGGTCAGCATGGCGCGGCCGAGCCCGGCCCGGATGAGCGCGGCACCGCGCACGACCACCGGCAGGGTGAGCGCGAACAGCACGCCGATACTGGTGTTGATCACCACGTCGATCCAGACGCTGTCCCCGAACCCGAGCAGGTAGGCCAGCCCGTGGTTGCCCGGGATGGCGGCGGTGATCCATCCGTAGAGGGGGGTGGCCAGGCCCAGGATCGTCCCGGCCCACCAGGTCACCGTGAAGACGAACGTCACGATGGAGATCGGGAAGGCCACGATCCCGTAGAGCAGGTCGAGCCACGACTGGCCGCTGGTCAGGGGGTTCACCATGCGGCGGAGCCATCCGGCCGTCTCCGGCGCCGGCCGGTAGCGGGGCCGGGGCAGCGCGCGGCCGAGCACCTCGGGCAGCATCCGCCGTTCCACATCGGCCATGCCCCGTGCCACCAGCAGCGTCGTCGCCAGGATCGGCAGCCCCACCCACACGATCACCGTGCCGATCCCGGCGGCGAAGCCCGCCACCATCAGGACGAAGAAGACGATGGAGAGGGGGAAGCCGGCGATCAGATACCGGCTGTCCGTGCCGATACGGCGCAGGAGGGTTCTCATGGCGTCAACGCTACGAGTCCGGGAGTGAGGCTTCGACCCTGCTCACCGCCGTCCGGGGGTAGGGCCAGCCCTACCCCCGTCAGGGGTGCGGCCTTGAGGCGGAAACTCCTGCGGGCGTGACTGCGCAGGCCGGGGGTCGCACGGGAGGGTTGGACCACCGCTCCCCAGACGAATCGAGACCCCCATGACCGCCGTCATCTCCCGTTCAGCAGTCCGCGCGGCGCCCGCGCCGCCGGGTCGTGACGCGTTCATCGACGTGCTGCGCCTGTTCGGCATGGCCCTGGTGGTGCTGCAGCACTGGAGCATGCCGGTGCTGTCCTTCGCCGACGGGCGGATCTCCACCGGCAACGCGCTGTCGGCGGGCGGCGCGTGGGTGGTGACCTGGATCAGCCAGGTGATGCCGCTGGTCTTCTTCGCGGGGGGCGCGGCCAACGCGATCAGCTGGCGGGGCGCGGTACGGCGTGGTGGCACGGTCCCCGCCTGGCTGGCGGTGCGGCTGCGCCGCCTGGTCTGGCCGGTGCTGCCGCTGGCGGCGGTGTGGCTGCCCCTGCCCCACCTGCTGCAGGCCCTCGGCATACCGGAGCAGCCGGTGGTCACGGCCTCGCGCCTGGCCGGGCAGCTCCTGTGGTTCCTGGCCGTCTACCTGGTCGCGGTGGCGGTGACCCCGTCGATGCTCCGGCTCAACATGGTCTACGGCTGGCGGGTGCCCGTGGTGCTGACGGCGGGGGCCGTCGCGGTGGACGTGGCCCGTTTCACCACCGGCCTCGAGGTCGTCGGCTTCCTCAACATCGCCCTGGTCTGGCTGGCGGTGCACCAGCTCGGCTTCCTCTACGCCGACGGCCGCCTGGGCCGCCCCTGGGTCATGGCCCTCACCGGGTACGGCCTGGCCGCGGCTCTGGTGGCCTTCGGCCCCTACCCGGGCAGCATGATCGGGATGCCGGGCGCGGCCGTCTCCAACATGGCGCCGCCCACGATCGCGCTGCTCGCGGTGGCCTTCGGCCAGATCGGGCTGGCGCTGGCGCTGCGCCGGTGGATCGTCGCGCTCGCGGCGTGGCCGGGGGTGGCGCGGGTGCTCGCCTGGGCGGCTCCCCGGATGATGACCGTCTACCTGTGGCACATGAGCGCGCTGGCGGTCGTCACCGGGGTGGTCGTGGTGGGTCTGGGCGTCTCCACCCCGGAGCCGGGGACCTCGGCCTGGCTGTCGGGCTGGCCGCACTGGCTGCTCATGCTCGCCCTGGCCATGTCCCCGCTGCTGCGCTGCTTCGCCCGGTTCGAGACGCCGCCGCAGGCGTCGCCGTACGCCGGGGGCATGGCCCGGATCGTGGTGGCTCTGGCGCTGACCGGGGCGGGCCTGCTCGTTCTCACGGCGATCGGTTTCGTCCCGGGGACGGCTCCGGTGTTCGGCGCGGGGATGCTCGTGGCGGGCCTGGCGCTCACCTGGTCGGCTCCACGGCTCCAGCCGGCGGCATGACCGTCCATCGAGTCCCTTTAATCATAATTTGATGAGATTTGGACGGGTATAGCCGCCCGGTGTCATCCATCCTGCGCAAGATATGATCACTTCTATTGCCCGAGCCGGTCCGACCATCGTCAGTTCTTCGGCAGTATTGAACTGTGAGCCTTGTAGATCGCCTGCCAGAAGAGATCGACGCCGACCCCGATGCCATCTTCGACGCGTTCGTCGAATGGAATTCCGAGCGCGGGCTCACCCTCTATCCCGCCCAGGAGGAGGCGCTGATCGAGGTCGTCTCCGGGAACAACCTGATCCTGGCCACCCCGACCGGGTCGGGTAAGAGCCTGGTCGCGGCCGGAGCGCACTTCGCCGCGCTGACCCGGGACGTGCGCACCTTCTACACCGCGCCGATCAAGGCGCTGGTGTCGGAGAAGTTCTTCGACCTGTGCGCGCTGTTCGGCACCGAGAACGTCGGCATGATGACCGGCGACGCGAGCGTGAACCCCGGCGCGCCGATCATCTGCTGCACCGCCGAGATCCTCGCCAACGTCGCGCTGCGCGACGGCGCCAAGGCCGACATCGGCCAGGTCGTGATGGACGAGTTCCACTTCTACGCCGAGCCCGACCGGGGGTGGGCCTGGCAGGTGCCGCTCCTGGAGCTGCCGGACGTGCAGTTCATCCTGATGTCGGCGACGCTCGGCGACGTGAGCCGGTTCGAGGAGGACCTGACCCGGCGCACCGGCAGGCCCACCGCCGTGGTCAAGAACGCCGAGCGCCCGGTCCCGCTGGTCTACTCCTACCGGATGACCCCCCTCCACGAGACCCTGGAGGAGATGCTCACCACCAACCAGGCGCCCGTCTACGTCGTCCACTTCACCCAGGCCGCGGCCATGGAGCGGGCGCAGGCGCTGATGAGCATCAACATGTCCACCAAGACCGAGAAGGAGGCCATCGCCTCCCTCATCGGCAACTTCCGGTTCACCACCAGGTTCGGCCGGGCGCTGTCGCGTCTCGTACGGCACGGCATCGGCGTGCACCACGCGGGGATGCTCCCCAAATACCGCCGCCTGGTGGAGCGGCTCGCCCAGGCCGGCCTGCTGAAGGTCATCTGCGGCACCGACACCCTCGGCGTCGGCGTCAACGTGCCGATCAGGACCGTGCTGTTCACCGCGCTGTCGAAGTACGACGGCACCAAGGTGCGGCGGCTGCGCGCCCGCGAGTTCCACCAGATCGCCGGCCGGGCCGGGCGGGCGG
>NZ_NGFP01000382.1 GCF_002149035.1 Streptosporangium minutum | reverse complement strand
CCCCGTACACCGCCGTCTCCATCCCCCGCCCCTGACTTCCGCACCGGCGCCGGACGGCTGCGTATACTCCACGCCCATCCGGACACCCCACCACGTACTACGGTGGAGCGCATCACATCGCGGGGCCGCGGCTGCACCGTGCAAACGTTGTCGTCTCCGACAACCTCGATCCCACAGGGGGCACCTGCCTTGTACATGCGAGAGACCGGTAATGCCGCTGGTCCTGTCCTGTTGCTGATCCACGGCGGTGGCGTCGCCGGCTGGATGTGGGATGCGCAGGTCGACCACTTCGGAGCGCGCTATCGCGTTCTTGTGCCTGATCTCCCCGGTCACGGTCACAGCCATGACACGGCCTTCACGACGAGCGCGGCGGTTGTCGCCGAGCTCGCCGCTCATCTCGCGCAGCTCCCCGTCGGCACGGACGTCACTGTGGCAGGTTTTTCGCTCGGCGCACAGCTCGCACTCGAACTGGCCGCTTCCCATCCCGAGGTGGTCACACGCGTGGTCATCACCAGCGCGCTGACTCAGGGCATACCGTTGCCGAGCCTGAGCCACTGGCTCGTCAGGCTCACCGCACCGCTCGCCCGGCAGACATGGTTTGCCAAGCTCCAAGCGAAGTCGCTGTACATCCCGGACGATCTCCTCGACGACTACATCCGCACCTCGCAGACCCTGCCCAGGGAGAGTCTGATCGCGCTGACCCGGGCCAATGCGGAGTTCCGCACGCCGTCGGCCTGGCACCGGTTCCCCGGAGCCGCTCTGCTCCTGGCCGGAGCGAAGGAACCACGAGCACTCCGGGAGGGGATGCGGCAGCTCGACCATGACCACTCGAACAGCGAGCTGATCATTCACGAGCACGCAGGCCACGGACTGCCGCTGCAATACCCCGAGTGGTTCAATGCGCGCGTCGAAGGCTGGATCCGCGCCGACCTCGCGTGAATCGCCGAGATCATCCAGAGTTCACGATGAGGCCGGTGCACCACGGCGTCCGCCGGGGGAGAGGCCTCCACATTCATCCAGTTCGCGATGGGCTTACGGCGGTTTCGGGAGAAGGCCGCGAGCTACCGGGAGTCGAGCCGGCAGAGGATCACTCGTCCACGGCCTCGGGCCGACGCTGCCAGCGGACGGCAGACGCCGACGCCGGTGGCCGGCTCGGCGCGGTGATGGTCCCCGGAGCTGTCTTATAGGCGAGGCTCGGTGGGGGAGGGGCATCGAAGGGGACCGGTTCGAGAGGTGCCTGGGGGAGTGGCCGGCGGTATCCTCCGTCGCTCGGTAGGGAGACAAGGAAACCGGTTTCCGCGGACGGGCTTCAAACGTCTGGACGCATGGACGATGACACCTCAGACTTATTAATCTACATTGTAAAGGCGCTCGATCGGTTTCAAGATCATTTACAACGGACTGAAGGCTCCTCAGCTAAAAGCAAAACAGGGTGGCTGACGTACCCGGTGACGGTGGCCGGGTGGCGCGCAGCGGGAGGCCGGAGGCGGCCTGTCGGCAAGGCTGGCCCCACCAGCCGCCATTTGCGGCATTCCTGCAGGTAGGCGAAAGTGGGTCTCTGCCAAAGGCGGACTGTCCGTCGACTAACCGAGCAAACCTCGTCGATAACCCTCGCCAACGGCGGCGGCGCGGTCGCGGACGCCGAGTTTGTCGTAGATGTGCAGCAGGTGGGTCTTGATGCTGGCCTCGCTGATGAAGAGTTTGGCGGCCGCCTGGCGATTGGTGGCGCCGTCAGCGACGAGGGCGAGGACCTGGAGTTCGCGGTCGGAAAGGGCAGCCTTTACCGGTCGGCGTACCTGACCCATCAGGCGGCCGGCGACCGAGGGGGACAGGACCGGCTCGCCCGCGGCGGCGGCGCGGACGGCGCGCAGGAGTTCGTCGGTGGGGGCGTCCTTGAGGAGGTAGCCGGTGGCGCCGGCTTCGATGGCAGGCAGGACGTCGGAGTCGCCGTCGAAGGTGGTCAAGACGAGGGCTTTGATGTGCGGATGGGAGTGGCGCAGGGCGGTGATGGCGCTGACGCCGTCCATTTCGGGCATACGCAGGTCCATGAGGACGATGTCGACCTCGAGTGCGGCGGCGCGTTCGACGCCCTCGCGGCCGTTGGCGGCTTCGCCGGCGACATCGATGTCGGGTTCGGCTTGGAAGGCCGCGCGCAGGCCGTCGCGGACGATGGGGTGGTCGTCCACGATGAGGAGCCGGATCACCGCCGGTCTCCCTGGAGTGCGGGGACGGTGGCGCTGACAGCGGTGCCCTCGCCGGGTGTGCTCTCGATCTCGAGGGAGCCGCCGACGCCGCGTACGCGTTGTCTCATGCTGCTGAGTCCGAATCCTTCGCCGTTGGGGTGGTGGATGCCGGTGCCGTTGTCGCGGATGTCGAGGAGCACGACGGGGCCGGTGTAGGAGAGGGTGAGGCCGGCGCGGGTGGCGCCCGCGTGTTTGGCGACGTTGGTGAGGGCTTCCTGCGCGACGCGGAAAAGGGTCACCTCGATGGCGGGGCTGAGGGGGACGCGGTCGCCGGTCACTTCGACGAGGAGGTCGACGCCGGCGCTCTGGGACCAGCCGCGGGCCAGGGTGGTCATGGCTTCGGGGAGGTGGGCGTCCTCGAGCTGGTGGGGCTGGAGGGCGGAGACGGAGCGACGGGCTTCGGTGAGGCTGTCCTGAGCGAGGTTGAGCGCGAGTTCGACGTGGGCGCCGGAATCCTCGACGCGCTGGGCGGCGCGGAGCTGGGTGATGATGCCGGCGAGGCCCTGGGCGAGGGTGTCGTGGATCTCGCGCGCCATGCGCTGGCGTTCGTCGAGGATGCCGGCTTGGTGGGCCTGGGTCAGGAGCTGGGCGTGGAGGTCGGCGTTCTCCTCCATGGCCGTCTGAAGGTCGCTGGCTGCCTTCCGGTATATGCGTTGCCGGTCCTCGATCTTGATGCCGACGATCGAGCCGCCGCCGATGGCGACGGTCTGCACGGCGATGATCGCCAGGTAGAAGGCGATGAGCTGGATGGTGGCCTTGCTCCAGTCGAGCGTCGATCCGTAGAGGATGAAGGAGGTGGCGGCGACGGCGGCGAAGGTCCACTTGGAGGGAGCGAAGTGGGCGGCGAGGAAGAAGCCGGAGATGCAGTAGATGACGAAGATGGGGTCGTGGAAGGCCAGCAGTGCGGCGGTAACCAGGATGCCGACGAAGTGAACGGTGACGGCGACCCGGCCCCGGCGCACGGTGGCGGGGAGGAGGGTGCGAGTCCCGACGATCCAGGCGAGGGCCAGGGCGGTGAGCGCGAGGGTACGGGGGATCCCGCCTGGAGGCTGGTCGGGTGAGGCCAGGCTGATGAGGAGGGAGGCGGCGAGGGTGACGTAGGGGACGATCTCGACGACGTTCTCGAAGCGTCGCTCCCAAATGGAGAGTGGGAAAGGGTCGTTCATCCGGGGCGTGCCCTCCTCTCGGGTATGGACGGGTTTCAGCTGGTAGCGGCCGATGAGGATGAGCTTAGGCGCATGGGGATCAGGATGGCGTAGCCGTACATGAGCAGCCCGATGGCGATCATGAAGATGATGGTGGGCCACTGCCAGATCGGCGGGAGATGAAGGGCGAGGAACCATCCGCGGTCCTCGATGCCGACGATCTTCATGACCATGGGCACGAGTCCTTGGGGGAACAGGGGAAGCCAGGCGATGAGGTAGCAGATCGTGACGCCGATGCGGTGCTGGACGGGGAGGTCCGCGGTGGTGGGTTTGTCGGCCTGGGGTGCCGGGCCGTGCTTCATGAGGTTGAGCAGGTCGATCCCGTGGCTCTCGAGCCTGCGGTAGGCGATCTTGCCGAGTCCCCAGGCGCTGAGGACGCCGGTCAGCACACCGGTGACGATGCCGGCCCAGGGGTTGAGGAGGATGGCGCCGGCCGCGGGCAGGGCGATGGCGGGGACCGCGACGAGCACGATCCAGGCGAGGCTGGTTTCGGCGGTTTCGTCAGCGCCGGTGCTGAGCGGGTTGCCGCCGCGCTTGTGGGGGTCGGTGCCGGGGACGAGCGAGGTGACGGCCAGCAGGACGATGAGCCCGGCGCCGCCGCCGAGGAGGGCGGGGAGCAGGCCGAGAACCCACGGCCAGGCCCACGCCTGGCCGCTGACCAGAGTGCCGGCCAGGGACAGGAGCACTGCGGCCGGCCCGACGATGAGGAGCCAGGCCAGTTGGCGTCCGCGGACGTCGGCGCGTTCCGCGCCGGGGGTCATGAGGGTGAGCCAGAGGGCGGTCCCGTCGGCGCCGTAGAGGTTGGCCGAGGACGCGGCGGCCATCACAATCGCGATGAGTCCCGTGAAGGGGACCATGATCCAGGAGTCGATGGTGACGAGTAGGAGGGGGGTGACGATGGCATAGGAGAAGGCGAGGGCGAGGAGCTGGATGCGGACGAGGTCGCGCCACCAGGCGCGCAGTTCCTTGGCGGCGGTGATGCGGGCGCCGCCGGCGGCGGGGAAGGGGCGGGGAGCGCCGCGGCGGGTTGGCACACCGCCGCGAGCGGCCGAGACGACGCGCCGTGACAGCAGGACGGCCCAGGCGGCCAGGAGGAGGGCGATCACGCCGGCGCCGGCGACAAGGATGGCGAGGGCGAGGGGCCAGGGGGCTTCGATGGCGGCCACGCCCCAGCCGGAGGGCAGGGCCCGGACGAGGACCTGGGACCAGGCGGCGGTGTCGGTGCCGCCCAGAGCTACGAAGGGCGCCCAGCCGTTGCTGCACAGGGCGATGGCGGTGCCGATCGCGATGCCGACGGCGGCCGCGGTGGCGCGGGAACGGACGAACAGCCCGATGAGCGCCACGATGACGCGGGAGATCATCACCATGGTGATGAGCGTGGTGACGGCTGCTCCCAGGCCGATGAGCACTCCGGCCGGGCCGAAGCGCCAGCCGTACACGGGCAGGGACAGCAGGGCAATGAGATTGACCGCAGGTGCGGGGCCCGCGAAAGCTCCAGCGAGCAGTGCCGCCGCGATCCGGCCTGGCGTGGCCGGGAGCATGGAGAAGTATTCGGGGCGGAGGGCCTCGTTGCCGCCCCCGAAGAGGATGGGGCCGAAGATCCAGCCGGAGAACCACGCGGCCAGGGTGAGGGGCAGGTAGGCGGGCCACAGTACGGCGACGGCGATCGTTCCGAAGGCCAGGAGCACCCCGAGCGAGACGCCGGTGTAGAGGTTGGCGGCGTCCTCACCGCGCAGAGAGTTGCGCATGATCGCCAGCCGCATGCGGATCATGTGCTGTGCGGCGACCGGGCCGGAGGTCAGGAGGAGGTGAGCCATGCCAGCCCCTCCGTTCCTCCGGCGCGGGCGCCGACGAGATCGACGAAGGCGTCCTCCAGGGTTGCGGCGCCGCGTACGTCGGCCAGCGGCCCGGCGGCTACGACACGGCCGTCGGAGATGACGCCCACGTGGTCGCAGACCTGCTCGACGAGGGCCATGACGTGGCTGGAGATGATCACGGAGCCGCCGTTGGCGGTGAACCTGCGCAGGATGGTCCTGATCGTGGCTGCGGAGACGGGGTCGACGGCCTCGAACGGCTCGTCCAGGACGAGCAGGCGGGGCGCGTGCAGGAGGGCGACGGCCAGGCCGATCTTCTTGCGCATGCCGGTGGAGTATTCGATGACCAGGGTCCGCTCGGCGGAGTCGAGTTCGAGGATCTGGAGGAGTTCGTCGGTGCGCTCGGCGACGACGGCGGGCTGCAGGCCGCGCAGCAGGCCGAGGTAGGTGAGGACCTCGCGGCCGGTGAGCCGTTCCGGCATGGCGTTGCCGTCGGGCAGCACGCCGATCAGTCCCTTGGCCTGGACGGTGTCACGCCAGACGTCGACGCCGAAGATCTCGGCGCTGCCGGCGTCGGGGCGGAGCAGGCCGACGGCCATGGCCAGGGTGGTGGTCTTGCCGGCGCCGTTGGGGCCGACCAGACCGTAGAAGGATCCGGCGGGGACGGTGAGGTGGATGTCGTCGACGGCTACGTGGTCGCCGAAGGCTTTGCGGAGCCCGGTGGTGCGGAGGGCGGGCTCCCGGTTTGTTGGCATGACTTGAGAAT
>NZ_NGFP01000381.1 GCF_002149035.1 Streptosporangium minutum | reverse complement strand
GGCAGGGGGGTGGGGCTCATGTGGTTCTCCAGGGTTCAGAGTTCGATGCGGTGCGGGACGAAGGACGACGTGTCGTCGGTGATGAACCCTGAGGTCTCACGGATGCCGACCCCGGCCGCCTCGTCGTGGATGATCCAGGCGCCGAGCACGGGGCGCCAGCCGTCGAAGACGGGCAGCGGCTGGAACTCCTGGTAGACGTGACCTTCGGCGCCGTAGCCGCCGGGGGTCTCGACGCGGTCGTCCGGGGTGACGATCCGCATGTTCGCGCCCTCCCGGCCGAGCAGGGGCTTGGCGATGTGGGAGGGCATGTCGCGGGGGCCGTCGAGGTAGGCCGGCAGCAGGTTCGGATGGCCGGGGTACAGCTCCCAGAGCACCGCGAGCAGCGCCTTGTTGGACAGCAGCATCTTCCACAGCGGCTCGATCCAGGTCATCGAGACCTGCTGGCGCACCGCGCGGGCGCCGAACGGGTCAGCGACCGCCCACTCCCACGGGTACAGCTTGCAGAGCGAGCGGATCACCCGGCGCTCCATGTCGACGAACCGCAGGTTGAGGCTGTCCCAGCCGATGTCCTCCATGGCCACGGCGATCGTCTTCAGCCCCGCCTGGTCGGCGGTCTCCTGGAGGTAGGCGAGGGTCATCGCCTCCTCGCCGGTCTCGTCCATGTTGGTCCAGGCGAAGTGCGCCGGGCCGGTGGGCAGCCCGGCCGCTATCTGCTGCCACCGGTCGATCAGCCGCTCGTGGATGGAGTTCCACTGGTCGTCGTCCGGGTAGCGGTCGCGCAGCCAGAACCACTGCACGACCGAGCTCTCCAGCAGGCTGGTCGGGGTGTCGGCGTTGTACTCCAGCAGCTTGGCGGGGCCGGTCCCGTCGTAGCGCAGGTCGAACCGGCCGAACAGGTGGGGGTCGCTCCGCTCCCAGGAGCGGGCGATCTCCGGGGCCGCCCATTCGGGGATGGCGAAGTCGGCGTAGCGGCCGTGCGCGACGACGTGTTCCACCGCGTGCAGGCACATCCGGTGCAGCTCCTCGACCTGGTTCTCCAGGTCGAGGACCTCGTCCATCGAGAAGACGTACTGCACGCTCTCGTCCCAGTAGGGGCGGTCGAGGCCGTCGGGGTGGGCGGAACGGTGATAGGCCAGGCCGTGGCCCTCGATGATGCTCTCCCAGCCGTCCCGGGGGAGTGAGGTTTCGCGTCTCATCTGTCCGGGCTCAGCTCCCGCTGCCCCAGCCGCTGCGGCCGCCGAAGCCACCGCGTTGGATCACGGTGCCCTTGCGGGTCGTGATCTGGACGTCCGAGGGACGCACGGTGCTGCCGTGCGTGATCCGCGCTCCGGACCGCACGCCTCCGTAGTACCAGCTGTAGGCGCCGCGGGAGCCGTAGTAGTGGACGTGGTCGTCGTCGCAGTAGTCCTCGTCCACGACCGTGTAGGACCCGTCCGGCTGGAGGCTGTTGACGTCGACGCAGTCGGCGCCCACCTCTTCGTAGTCGTCCTGAGCGGCGCAGTAGCCGATGAGGAGCAGCGATACGACGCCGATCCCGGTCAGCGTGATGACCGTGGACGCCTTCACACCCGAGGACTTGGGGGCGGGCGTGTGGGGAGGGGGCTGTCCTGCTGCCAGTGGGTGTTTCGGTCCTGCGGCCATCGAACTCCAATGAGATGTGTCGCCACAGGCTATCGATGCTGTTTTGTCGGTTCAACCGCGGTAAAGGGATCGGTACTCACGGAGACTGTCGGTATCACCGCGTAACGTCACAAGTGTGAACCGTACCGATCGGCTTTACGCTCTGGTGGAGGAGCTCCGCGCGATCTCGCCCCGGTTCCGGTCGGCACGTGAGCTGGCCGCCGGGTTCGAGGTGAGCGTCCGCACGGTCGAGCGTGACATCTCCGCGCTCCAGCAGTCGGGGGTGCCCGTCTACGCCGAGCCCGGCAGGCGCGGGAGCTACGCCTTCGACAAGAGCGTGTCCCTGCCCCCGCTCAACTTCACCTCGGCCGAGGCGGTGGCGGTGGCGGTGGCGCTCGAACGCGCGGGGGACCATCCCCTCGCCTTCCACGCCCGCAGCGCCCTGCGCAAGCTGGTCGCGGCGATGTCGCCGGCCGAGGACGCCGGGGCCGGGGAGGAGCCGGCCTCCCGGGTGCACACGGTCGTCGAGCCGGAGCCGTACCCCCGCGCGTCGCGCGTGATCGAGCAGGCGCTGCTCCACCGCAGGGTGCTGCGGATCGAATACGAGGACCGCAAGGGCCGGATCACCAGGCGCGAGGTGGAGCCGGCGATCTTCGTGGGCGGCCGCGGCGGCCACTGGTATCTCGTGGGCATGTGCCGGCTCCGGCAGGACGCCCGGGTCTTCCGGCTCGACCGCATCGGCTGGGCGGAGGAGACGGAGGAGGTCTCGCCCGAGCAGCCGCCGGAGCGCTTCGCCTCGCAGATCCCCCACATGCTCGCGGGCACCCCGGACCTCGGCTGAGAGCGCCGGCGCGGGTTGCCGCCGGGGCGGTCCGTCGTGGAGGTGGCGCGGATGGCCACGGATCGGTGGTCATCGGTCCAGAAGGGTCTCCGCCCGTCCGGCGGGTCCCGGCCGCCGGCCGGGGAGGTCGGCGGTGGCCGGCCGGCGGGGGCCCGGCGGCGTGGAAGGTCGGCGGTGGCCGGCCGCCGGGGTCCTGGGGTATGGCGAAGATCCGCGGTGGTCAGCCGGGGGCGTCCCGGCCGATCGGGGAGGCACCGGAGGCAGCGGCCCGGTCCTCGGCCGGCAGCCAGTGCCGGGCGGGTTCGTAGCGCAGCCACCCCTCCCGCCGGGCCGTCGTGGCGGCGGTGCGCAGCAGCCGCGCGAGGAGCGGGTGGCGGTTGTCGTGCCGC
Source organism: Streptosporangium minutum (assembly GCF_002149035.1). Lineage (GTDB taxonomy): Bacteria > Actinomycetota > Actinomycetes > Streptosporangiales > Streptosporangiaceae > Streptosporangium > Streptosporangium minutum. The sequence goes on along the minus strand of NZ_NGFP01000381.1, from coordinate 3,238 downwards.
CAGACCAGCGACCACGGGTAGAGCGGGGTGGGATCGACCAGCGGGATCAGCGCCGTGGCCGGGACATGGGCGGTCTGGACGTCGGCGTCGATCAGCCACACGCGACCGGGGTGTGCGTGGATCTGCGCCACCACCTGGTCGAGAGTGGCGACCGCCGGGCCGATGGTCAGGGGGATCCGGAAATGGTCGCCGAGCGCGCGCAGGTAGCCGTCCAGCTCGGTGGCTCCCGCGAGGGCGGGCGTCCAGATCCCCTGGGGACGCAGGTCGGCCGGGCGCAGCGTGGGCCGTGCGGCGAGCGGGTGGCGGTCCGACATCAACGCGTAGAGGGGTTCGAGCCGCAGGAGCCGGTGTGCCAGGTCCTCGGGCCAGGGGTGGGGAAGACCGTGCACCCTCCCGAAGGCGACGTCGATCTCGGCGCGCTGCAGGGCCGACAGGGCGGTGCCCAGGCTGTGCCGGGTGCTCAGCTCCAACGGCAGGTCGCCCAGGTCCGTGATCAGCTGGCGCAGCAGGGCGGAGGCGGCGATCGGGCGGAAGGTGTCGAGCCGCAGGGGTTGCCGGCCGAGCTGCGCCGTGGCCACGATCTCGTCGGCGACGGCCAGGGCCTGCCGCGAGAGGGGCAGCAGCCGCCGTCCGAGGTCGGTCAGCTCGACGACGTGATGGCCGCGCACGAACAGCGGCCCGCCCAGGGTGGCCTCCAGCCGCCGGATGCGGTGGGACAGGGCCTGCTGGGTGAGGAACAGGCGGCTCGCGGCCCGGCCGAAGTGCAGCTCCTCGGAGGTCGTGACGAAGGCCTGGAGCTGGCGGAGATCGAGATCCACCCCAACAAGCTGCAGTGACAAGCGTTGCTTGTCAAGAAGGCGAGTTGTTGTTGGACGCCGCGGGGACGCAGGCGTTTGAGTGGATCACATGGATGAGGACGTCCGGTCCCGTGGGCCGGCTCAAGACTCGGCCGGTACGGCGGCCGCGGCCGATCCGCGCCGCTGGCGCGCGCTGGCGGTGCTGGCTCTGGTGCAGTTCATGTTCACCGTGGACAGCTCGATCGTGAACGTCGCGCTGCCGTCGGTGCAGCGGGAGCTGGGGGCGTCGACCGCGGACCTGGCCTGGGTGGTCAACGCCTATGTCGTGACCGCGGGCGGGCTGTTGCTGCTCGGCGGGCGGCTGGCCGACCTGTGGGGGCGGCGCCGCATGTTCCTCGTCGGCACGGCGGTGTTCGCGGTGGCGTCGCTGACCAGCGGCATCGCCGCGAGTACGGGGATGCTGGTGGCCAGCCGGTTCGGGCAGGGGCTCGGGGAGGCGCTGGCGGCGCCGGCCGCCCTGTCGATGATCGCGTTGATGTTCGCCGACAGCCGGGAGCGAGCCCGTGCCCTCGCGATCTGGGGAGGGCTGAGCGGGCTGGGCGCCACGGTCGGAGTGCTGCTGTCCGGGGCGCTGACCGAGCTGGCGGGCTGGCGCTGGGTCTTCTTCGTCAACCTGCCGGTCGCCGCGGTCGCGTTGCTCCTCACACCCCGCCTGGTGGAGGCGCGGCCCGGTTCCGGCGGCCGGCGGGTGGACTGGGCGGGCGCGGTGCTCGTCACCGCCGGCCTGATCGCGCTCATCGCCGGTCTGCTCGCGGCCGGCCACAACGGGTGGACCGCCCCGGCCGTCCTGGTCCCGCTGGGTGCGGGGCTGGCCGCACTGGCCGGTTTCGTCGCCGTGGAGAAGAAGACCGCCGAGCCGCTGGTACCGCTGCGCTTCTTCGCCAGTCGCGTCCGCCTCTCGGCGAACCTGGCGACGATCACGCTGACCAGCGGGATGGCGGCGACCATGTTCCTGCTCACCCTCTACATGCAGAACGTGCTCGGTTACCAGCCGCTGGCCACGGGGCTGGCCTACCTTCCCTTCTGCGTGGCCTTCCTCGGGGGCCTGATGGCTTCGACCGCGCTGACCGCCAAGCTGGGCACCACGAGCGCCATCAGCGCCGGTCTCCTCCTCAGCGCCGTCGGGATGGTGTATCTGGCGCTCCGCATGTCGGTCACCAGCGGCTACGCCGCCGACGTGCTGCCCGCCACGGTGATGATCGCCGCAGGGCTGGGGATCGCCTTCCCCGCGCTGCAGAACGCCGCCCTGCAGGGGGTGACCGACGACGACGCCGGCCTCGGCTCCGGGGTGCAGACGACCATGCAGCAGCTGGGCAGCGCCCTCGGCCTGGCCGTCTTCACCGCGATCGCGATAGGCCGCACCGGAGCGGCGCTGGCCTCCGGGGACTCCAGCCCGGCGGCCGCCGTCAGCGGCTACCAGTGGGCCTTCTCCGTCGCCGCGGGGGCGCTGGTCCTCACCTCCCTGCTGATGCCGGTGACCGTCCGTTCCGCGCGGGAGACCGGCGACAGGACACGCGCCGCCGAATGATCGTGATGTCCCGGCCGGCTCGGTCACCGGCCGGGCGGAGGCCGCGCCGCCGTCACCGGGGAACCGATCCGGGCGGGCGGCGCGGTCCCGGTGCGGGCCCCGCCGCGCCTCAGGGGCGCTTCCCGGCGCCGGGCAGCTGTTCGCGGCAGGCCTGCATCGCCTTCCTGCTCTGCGGCGTCCCCAACTCCATCCCGTTTCCGCCGAAATGAACCTTTCCATCGGAAAAGTCGGGATCGGGTACGTCGACGCCGTTCTCCCGCATGCACCGGGCGAACCCCAGAAAGGCGTCCTGAAACTCCGGGTCGGTGACCGTTTTCTTTTCCGGGCCGGTCGGGCTGTATTTGTCGCAGGCGCCGGCCGCCCTGTCCAGCTTATTCCTGTTGATTTTCCCGCGGATCACGACGGCGCCGCCGCCCGGTTCCGGATCGGGCATGTCGACGCCGTTCTCCCGCATGCACCGGGCGTACTTCAGGCCATCGGCCTGGGGTGACGTGGCCGGGCTGGCCGACGTCGCCATGCCCGTCACGGAGGCGGCCCCGTCGTTCCCGGCCTGTCCGCACGCCGCCAGCGCGGCCAGGGAAACGATCGCCGCCGCTGTCATAACTGTTCTCATCGTGATTTCCCTCCTGTCGCCACAGGTATAGCGGGAACCCCGTTAAAAACTCTTTAAACGAATCCGTTTGAACGGTCTTCATCTCCGTGCTCCGCGGGAAGCGGGCGATCTTCGCCGTTCCGATGTGCAATGCTTGGGCAAAGCGTGTAAAGGGGTACATACGAGGGGTCGGCGATGCCGGAGATCAGACCACTGCGGCCTGGGGATCCGCCGCAGCTGGGGAGCTACACGCTCAAGGGC
>NZ_NGFP01000380.1 GCF_002149035.1 Streptosporangium minutum | reverse complement strand
GGACCGGACGGGGCGGGGCGGGACCGGACGAGGGGACCGGACGGGCCGGGGAGCATCACGGCTGGCCCAGGTCGCGGCGGAGATACTCGGCGGTGAAGGAGCCGGTCACGCCGAGGAGCTGCCGGGGCGTGCCCTCGAACACGACCGTGCCGCCCCGGTCCCCGCCGTCGGGGCCGAGGTCGATGATCCAGTCGGCGTTCTTGACGACGTCGAGGTTGTGCTCGATGACGATGACGGAGTTGCCGGCGTCCACCAGGCTGTCCATGATGGCGAGCAGGTGCTTGACGTCGGACATGTGCAGGCCCGTGGTCGGCTCGTCCATCACGTAGACGCTGCCGGTCTTGTGGAGCTCGCCGGCGAGCTTGATCCGCTGGCACTCACCGCCGGACAGGCTGTTGAGCGGCTGGCCGAGCTTGAGGTAGCCCAGCCCCACCTCGTTGACCGCACGCAGGATGCGCAGCGGCTTCGGCTCGGTGAAGAACTCCGCCGCCTCGCCCGCCGTCATCTCCAGCACGTCGAGGATGGACCTGCCGCGCAGGGTGTGCCGGAGCACCTCCTCCCGGAACCGCCGCCCCTGGCAGACCTCGCACGTCGACGTGATGCCGTCCATGAACGCCAGGTCGGTGTAGATGATCCCCAGCCCCTGGCACTCCGGGCAGGCTCCCTTGGAGTTGAAGCTGAACAGGGCCGGGCTGACGCCTCCCGCTCTGGCGAACAGCTTGCGGACCTCGTCCATCAGCCCGGTGTAGGTGGCCGGGTTCGACCGGATCGACCGGCTGACCGCCGACTGGTCGATGACCACCGCGTCGGGGTGCCGCGCCAGGAACACCTTGTTGACGAGCGTGCTCTTGCCCGACCCGGCCACCCCCGTGACCACGGTGAGCACGCCGGTGGGGAAGGCGACCGTGACGTCCTTCAGATTGTGCGCGGTGGCGCCGGCGACGGTCAGCGCACCGGTCGGCTCGCGGAACTCCGCCTTGAGCGGCTGGTTGTGGCGCATGTGCCGGCCGGTGAGGGTGGCCGCCTGGTGCAGGCCGGCGACGCCGCCCTCGTAGACGATCTCGCCGCCGTGCGCGCCCGCGTGCGGCCCGACGTCCACCACGTGGTCGGCGATCTCGATGACGTCGCGGTCGTGCTCGACCACGAGCACGGTGTTGCCCTTGTCGCGCAGCTCGCGCAGCAGGTCGTTCATCCGGGTCACGTCGCGCGGGTGCAGGCCGACGGTGGGCTCGTCGAAGATGTAGGTCATGTCGATGAGGCTGCTGCCCAGGTGCCGGACCATCTTGATCCGCTGCGACTCCCCGCCGGAGAGCGTGCTCGTCGCCCGGTCCAGGCTGAGGTAGCCGAGGCCGATGGAGACCAGGTGCCGCAGCCGCTCCAGGATCGCCGCGACCATCGTCGCTGCGACCGGGGCGGTGATCTCGGCGACCACGTCCACCAGATGACGGGCCTCCATCGAGGCCAGCTCGGCGATGTTGCGGCCGTTGACGCGGCAGGCCAGCGCCGCCTGGTTGAGCCTGGTGCCCCGGCACAGCGGGCAGCGGCGCGCGGAGACGAAGTCCATCGCCGAGTCGCGACCGGGCTTTCCCTCGGTGTCCCGGTTGATCTGGAGCCGGTAGAACTTGTCGACCACCCCTTCGTACTTCTGCGGGACCGTCCCGCCCTGCGTCTCGAACATGACGTCCGGCCCGGAGCCGCCCAGTAGCGTCTGCCACTCGGCCTCGGTGTAGTCCTCCAGCGGCTTGTCGTTGTCGAACAGCCCGGAATGGATGTAGGTCTTCCAGTACCACGTGCCGACCCGGAAGCCGGGCAGCAGGATCGCGCCCTCGTTCAGCGACTTCGACCGGTCGAAGGCCAGATCGACGTCCAGGAGCACCTTCCGGCCCACGCCCTGGCACTCCGGGCACATCCCGGCGGGGTCGTTGAAGGAGAAAGCGTTGGAGTAGCCCGCGGGCGGCGTGCCGATCCGGGAGTAGAGCAGCCGCATCAGGGAGAGGATGTCGGTGATCGTGCCGACGGTGGAGCGGGAGTTGCCGCCGATGCGCTGCTGTCCGATGACGACCGCGGTGGAGAGGTTCTCGATGCCGTCGGCGTCCGGCTGGCCGTACTTGGGGAGGCGGTTGCGGATGAACGTGCTGAAGGTCTCGTTGAGCTGCCGCTGCGACTCCGCGGCGATCGTGTCGAAGACGATGGACGATTTGCCGGACCCCGAGACGCCGGTGAAGACCGTGATCTGCTTCTTCGGGATCCTCAGTGAGATGTTCTTGAGGTTGTTCTCACGGGCGCCCGTTATCTCGATGTGGCTCATGAATCCGACGCTAGCCACGGTTTAGGCCAGTTTCCGGCCGCAATCGGTGGCATCGTGGCATCCATGGCAGATACCACCGCACGGGTGCTCCGGCTGCTGTCGCTGCTCCAGGCGCACCGCGAGTGGCCGGGGCCCGAGCTGGCCGAGCGGCTGGAGGTCAGCCCGCGCACGCTGCGCCGCGACGTCGACCGGCTGCGCGAGCTGGGCTATCCGGTCCACGCGACGACCGGCCCGGCCGGGGGCTACCGGCTGGAGGCGGGGACCGCGATGCCGCCGCTGCTGCTCGACGACGATGAGGCCGTGGCCATCGCGGTGGGCCTGCGCACGGCGGCGAGCGGCGGGGTGACCGGGATCGAGGAGACCTCCCTGCGGGCCCTGGCCAAGCTGGAGCAGGTCCTGCCCTCCCGGCTGCGCCGCAGGGTCAACACCCTGCAGACCCAGACCGTGGCGGTGCGCGGCTGGTGGCCGACCGTGGACCCCGACACCCTGGCGCTCCTGGCCCAGGCGAGCCGGGACCACGAGCGGCTGCGCTTCGGCTACCGCCGGCGCGACGGCACGGAGAGCGCCCGCCTGGTCGAGCCCTACCGGCTGGCCTCCACCGGGCGGCGCTGGTATCTCGTCGGCTGGGACACCGACCGGCGGGACTGGCGGACCTTCCGGGTGGACCGGCTCACCTCGCCGCTGGCGACCGGTGCCCGATTCGGCCCGCGCGAGCCGCCGCCCGGTTACGTGGAGGAGTCGGTGGTCGCCCCCATCAGCCGCTACCGGGCCGTGGTGACCCTGCACGCGCCCCTGGAGGTCGTGGCCGACCGGTTCCCCGGTCCGGGGGCGACGATCGAGGCTCTGGACGAGCACAGCTGCCTGCTGCGCACCGGCGGGGACTCGCTGGAGTGGCTCGCGCTCACCATCGGAATGCTCGGCCTGGACTTCACCGTCCACGACCCGCCCGAGCTGGCCGGCTATGTCCAGCTGCTCGCCGCCCGGCTTCAGGCGTCGACCGCGCCGCCGCTGCGCCAGTAGACGTTGTCCTTCCGGCTCAGCAGCCCGTCATCGACCAGGTAGCGGCGTAGCGCCGCGTAGTCGTCGTGGAAGGCGCGCAGCGCGGTGTTGACCTCCTTCTCCGGGTAGCGGACCCCCGGCTCGAAGACCTGGGCGATGTAGTTCAGCACGATGAGCTGCTTGTCGCGTTTGGTGGGGATCGCCCGGAGCCGTCCCTCGACCAGGAAGGACTGCAGCACCTTCTCCTCGGGGGAGAGCGGGACGGCGGGCTTGGCCGTGGCGTGCAGCAGCTCGCGGAACCGCTCCCGGCGCGCCTGCCAGCGGCCGTCTCCGTCCCGTACGGCCAGCCCGCCGCGTTCCAGCCGGTCCAGCGCCTGCCGTGTCGGGTCCCTGTCCAGCCCGGCATCCTCGGGGGTGCCGTCCAGCGCCAGCGCCGCCAGCACCCGCAACGTGTCGTTCTGATAGAGCAGGCCCAGTACCTGCCTGATCGCGTCGTCAGTCATGCCCCCCATTCTGTCGGCCCCGTCCGCCGCCTCCGCGCCATGGACGGCGGACCCGATGCTCCTGGCATCATGTAGCGCATGTCGAGAAAGATCATTTTAACCGCGGCCCTCCTCGCCGGTACGGCGCTCGCCGGCGCCTCCCCGGCCTCCGCCGCCGCCCCCGCCGTCCCGAAGGGGTTCCTGCTGCACGACAGGGAGGTGGCGACGGATCAGGCCAAGAAGGACGAGCCCGCCGACGCCGAGAACGTCTGGCGGGCCAGCGCCAAGGTCGGGGAGCGGTTCGCCGTCGATTTCTGCGCCCACGACACGGTGATCGCCTCGCTGCCGAAGGACAGGATCGGCCAGACCGGCCGGGCGGCGGCCCGGACGGTCTACCTCGACGTCAAGGGCGAGATCGAGACCGCCGAGCAGGTGATCCTCTACCGCTCGGAGCAGGCCGCGCGCGCGGCGCTGGGACAGTTCCGGGCGGCCGTGGAGAAGTGCGGGCGGTCCGAGGTCTGGAAGAGCGGTTCCTACAGCCGGACCCTGGCCAGGGTCGCCCTCGGGGACGAGGCGTGGAAGAGCAGCGCCCGGGAGTACGAGGACGGCGAGCCCGTCGCCGGGGACGACGTCGTGATCGCGCGCCGGGCCAACGCGGTCATCGTCTACCTCTCCTCCGCCTCCGCCAAGCCGTCCGCCAAGAGTTACACCCAGCAGCTCGCGCACACCAGGCAGATGCTCGCCAAGATCTGCCAGATCGTCGCCTGCGCCCCGCGGCGACAGGGATGAGACGGGCCGGCCCGGAGCGCGGACGGTCGCGTCCGGGCCGGATCCGCGGAGCGGAGGCGGTTCAGGCCGATGCGGACGGTCGAGTCCGGGGCGGATCCGCGGAGCGGAGGTGGTTCAGGCCGATGCGGACGGTCGCGTGCGGGCCGGCTCCGCGAGGTCAGAGGCGGTTCAGGCCGATGACGTGGACCACGGCGCGGCCCTCCTCGTCGGAGGCGCCCAGGTCCACCTGGGCGTCGATGCCCCAGTCGCCGTCGCCCGCCGGGTCGGCGATGACCTGGCGGACCCGCCAGAACTCCTTCTCCTCCTCGATGCGGAGCAGGCCCGGCCCACGGGCGTCCGGGCCGGTGCCGATCTCCTCGTGGTCGTCGTAGTAGGCGTCGAGGGCGGCGCCCCAGTCCACGTCCGGCGCCAGCTCGGCCAGCTCCTGCTCCCTCTCCAGGGAGGCCAGCTCGACCAGGCGGAACATCGCGTTGCGGACCAGCACGCGGAACGCGCGGGTGTTGGCGGTGACCGGCCGGGTCCTCTCCTCCAGGGAGGGCGCCTCCAGCTCGCCGGTCGGGTTCTGCAGCTGCTCCCACTCGTCCAGGAGGCTGGAGTCGACCTGGCGGACCAGCTCGCCGAGCCACTCGATGAGGTCGATGAGATCCTCGGTCTTGAGGTGCTCGGGGATGGTCCGCGACAGGGTGCGGTAGGCGTCGGCGAGGTAGCGCAGGACGGTGCCCTCGGACCGGGCCAGCTCGTAGAACTGGATGTAGTCGGCGAAGGTCATCGCCCGTTCGTACATGTCCCGCACGACGGTCTTGGGGCTGACGGTGTAGTCGCCGACCCAGGGGTGGCCCCGCCGGTAGGTCTCGTAGGCGCCCAGCAGCAGGTCGGCCAGCGGCATCGGGTAGGTGACGTCGTTGAGGAGCTCCATCCGCTCCTCGTATTCGATGCCGTCGGCCTTCATCTGCGCCACGGCCTCGCCCCGGGCCTTGTTGAGCTGCGCGGACAGGATCTGGCGGGGGTCGTCGAGGATGGACTCGATGATGGAGACCATGTCCAGGGCGTAGTTGGGCGACTCCATGTCCAGCAGTTCGAGGGTGGCCAGGGCGAAGGTGGACAGCGCCTGGTTGAGCGCGAAGTCCTCCTGGAGGTCGACGGTCAGGCGGGCCATCCGGCCCTGGTCGTCGGGCTCGGCGAGCTGCTCCACCACGCCGCCGGCCAGCAGCGAACGGTAGATCGCGATGGCCTGGCTGATGTGCCGCCGCTGCCACTTGCGGTCTTCGTGGTTGTCGGTGAGCAGGTGCTTCATCGCGGCGTAGCAGTCGCCGGGGCGGTTGATCACCGCGAGCAGCATCGCGTTGCTGACCTTGAACCGGGAGTTGAGCGGCTCGGGCTCGGCGCTCTGCAGCTTCTCGAAGGTCTCCTCGCTCCAGCCGACGAAGCCCTCCGGGGGCTTCTTGCGGGCGTAGCCGCGCCTTCTCTTGGGGTCGTCGCCGATCTTGGCCAGCGCCTTCTCGTTCTCGACGACGTGGTCGGGGGCCTGGCAGACGACGTAGC
>NZ_NGFP01000038.1 GCF_002149035.1 Streptosporangium minutum | reverse complement strand
CGGCCTGGACCAGTACCAGGTCCGGCGGTATGACGCCTGGCACCGGCACATCACCCTCGCGATGCTTGCCCACGCCTACCTTGCCGTCACCGCCGCACACGCCCCAAAAGCTCAAGCGGCCTGGTCCGCCTCACACCAGCAGAAATCCGCCGTCTCCTGGCACACCTGACCACTACTGCCCGCCCACTCGCTTTTGCTCTGGCCTGGTCCCACCATCGCCGGTTACACCAGACCCGGGCTCGGGCCAGCCACTACTGGAGGCGCTGGCTCCAACATCACGAAATCAGGCTGTAGTACTAGGTGCAACGGGGCAGAACGGGGGCTCAGAGTTTTCCCCAGAGTGCCGAGGCCAGCCGCTCCCCGGCGTCACGCATAAGGGGTCGTGGACACATGTGTGTACCGCTCGGTCGTGGTCACCCTCGTGTGGCCGAGGGCCTCCTGAACGACGCGGATGTTCACACCCTGCTCGATGAGGAGCGTCGCGGCCGTGTGACGAGCGTCATGAACTCGGATATCCCGCACTCCCGCTTGCTTGAGGATGGTTTTCCACACCTTCCAGTCCTCGGTGCGCTCGATTGGACCGCCGTGCCAGGTGGCGAACACGAGGTCGTGATCCTCCCAGCGATCCCCCGCCTTGAGACGCTCCGCGGCCTGGAGCTTGCGGTCCGCCTTGAGTAGCGCGAGGAGCTCGGGAGGGCATTGAAGAGTGAACTTGCTCCTGCCCTTGCGCTGCCGGAAGACGACGCCCCCGCCCGTACGTTTCGGACACCTGTCGGCGTGGCTCGTACAGTCCTTGAGGCAAGTCCTCTTGAAGCAGGTGTGCCCCTGCTTCTTGCAGTCTTCCTTACAGCCGGGGTTGTGTCCGTGATCCCTGCACTTCTTCTTGCAGGGCCAGCGGTGCCACCTCTCACCGCACTTGTGAGGATCGGCGCACCCGTGCGGCCACTCAGTGCGCTGGATCTGGAACCATGCCCTGATCACTCCGTTCTCCAGGTCGACGTACTGCCGGCGGAGCCCGAGCGCTTCTCCCTGGCGGATGCCGAGTGCGAGAGCGACCGACCAGCGCGCGCCGTTCCGCCGGGTGCCGACCATGTCAAGGAGGGACGGCGGCGCTGCGCGCCGTCGCCCGGCCCTGCGCCTGCGGCGCACGCCGGGCATGCGGCCTGGGGGCCGGTCCCGACGCGCGGGCAGGGCTGCGGGCCGTCGCCGTACGCTCGCCGCGCCGCTCGTACGCTTTTCGCTAGCCTTGGTCGCGCCGCCGCTCTTGATCGCTCACGGCGGAAACGGACCGTAGAGCACGTACACGATGATCTGCGCCACGACAATGCCGACCGGAAGCGCAGGTATGGACCACACGGCGACCCGCTGCGCACGGCCCCAGCGATCCGGGACCAGCCACAGGAACAACACCGCCAAGGTCCAGACCAGGGGGCTTGCCAACCACCCGTATGCCGTAACGGATACCCAGGCGCTCACCGGGGCGCAGTTCTCGCTCTCGTAGGACAACGGATCAAGTCCGCACTCCTTCGACGCAATCGGCGAGGTGGCCAGGAACCAGGTGAGACCTCCCAGGATCCAGGACAGGAATGCGACAACTAACGCCCAGCCGATGTGCATCTCGGGCACCAGAGGCCGGGGTCGTAATGGCGCCGACTCGGTGGAGGTATCAGACACGGCCCGAAACTAAACCCTCCACCTCTGGACGATCAACCGGTACAAACTCGCACCTCCGGTGGGGGCGCTCCGGCTCCGGGATGATCGCCAGAAGCAAGAGTCAGGTTCGTAGGTGGCTGGGGGCGGGAAGATCCGGCGGGAGGGGTGCGTGCGTCTGCACGGGATTCTCAGGCCGTGCCCGTTGCGTGCCCGTCAGCAGAGGGAGCAAGAGGGATTCACGGGGAATGACGGGTACTCGAAGCGCTCCCCCGCAGGTCAGTCCTTCCCCAGCTCAGCGACCAGGTGCGATAGAGACTTCCCAAGCTGACGACGCCGCCCGATCTCTTCCGTGCTGGCCGTACCGCATCACCCGGCGCTCAGCCAGTACCGGAAATATGAGCTGGTGGACTTGAGTACGACGGGATCACTGTGCAACGCCGGCCAAATTTGAAGAAGGTAGTGATCGATCACCACATCGGAAAAATTCTCTTCACGGGCGGCGTCCATTCCACGCGCGTGATACCGGAAGCGATACGTCCCGGGACCGGCGGATAACGAAGGGATGCCGTGAACGCCTGCACCCCCCGCTTCATACAGCGAGATGTAAGCTGACGGCGACTCGAAGCTGATCTCTACTATGTCTTCATAGCCCTCAAGGTCGGCACCCGGATCCTGATCGGCTACAGCTACGGTGAAACTCACCGTGCCCGTGTGAAGACCGGTGATCAGGAAGGCGATGCCCTTTTCCACTCGGATGATCCCAACGGGGTGAGTTGGAGAGTCGTCCAACATGCCGTCTGGATAGCAGTCGTCATCCTCGGCGAGGAGGTAAGCATGGCTGTAGTTCACTTCGACGTCCATCTGTGCGGTTTCCACCGTAGGAGTTCCGTCTCTTTCCATGCTCGAGGAGCATAGGGGGCTCCACCGACAAGATCACTGTGCTGACGCGCACCTGTCTCCTGATCACCATGCCAATTCCATTCGGGCACCGGGGTTGCACTTCGGGTTGCAATACAGGGGCGTTCAGAGCCGTTCAGGATGGACCGCACACGTCCGCTGACCTGCATTGAACTGTCCGGAACAGCGCGAAGCCGATCTTTTGATCCGCGGGGTTCCGGTTCGACCTGCACAGAGCCTTTTTCATCCTGGCGCCGCCGCTCATCGGTAGTCAGGACAAGGAACAGAGCACTGTCAGGCAAAGCGCCGGGTGACCTCGCTCAGGCCGAGCTGCCCCAGGTCGACCACGCTCACGACACCCGGCACGTGAGGCTGAGAGGAGCGCCCGCGGTTTCCGTCGGACCCGCATGCCAGGATTCCCCTGATCTAGCCTCAGAGAGCAGGATTCCCATGAGCGTTTACAGCTGGCTTGATGACGATGCGTTCTGCGCAACGCACGTCCGCGGCCTCACCCCGCACGAGGCGTTGGCCCGCCTCGGTATCGAGGTGTTTGACGGTGACGATGAGGAAGGTGAGATCGAGGAGGGTCTCATCTGTGCTCATCCGGCCGAGGGCGGCACCATTCTGGGCGAGTGGAACGGCTTCGCCGGCAGACTGGATGAGGTGTTGCGGCCCTTGTCGGCAGGAACGGTCACGGCAAGCGTCTTTGTCAACGTGAACAGGGTCGCGTCCTTCAAGCACTACGCGGACGGTCGCAAGATCCTGTCTTTCGACCCGCTGATCCCCCATGACGCAGATGACGCCCCGCAGGACTACTTGGCTGACCGGATCGAGCTCGGCCTGGTCCATGGCAACTCGGAGGGCGGGCTTGTCGCGGCGCGGCAGCTGGCCGAGCGCATAACCGGGGTACGGCCGAACGCTTCCAGCCACATCGTGGCCGCCCACGGCGTCCTTGAGTACTGAAACTTTTCAGTCTCACGTGCCGGGCGTCGTGAGCGCGGTCGCCCAGCGGCTTGCCGAACGGTGCTCTGTTTCTTGCCCTGACCACCGATGAACKGCGGYGCCGGAGGAAAAAGATTCATGGTGTGGTGACGGCCTCCGGTGCTGTCCAGCGTCCCCGGCGTCGTGCCCGATCGCCTACGGCAAGCCGTACCCATGCGGGGAGGCGCGGCGCAATGCCGGAGACCGCCTCAACGAGAGTACCGCCGTGCCCGTCGCGTGCCCGACGGGGCGGGCAACGGGGGGAGCAGCGGGGAGTCACGGGGAACGCGATCAGTGCCGTGAGCTGCGTCTTCGCAGATGGAGCAAGATCGGCATCCGTCTTTGCAAGCAGAATGTCAGGAGTTCGAGTCGTCGCATAGCGCGTGCTGTACTTCAGCGGTTCGCCGGCCATTGGCGCCCTGCTCACCCCGCATGGGTCGTTACTCCCGTTCGGTTCCGACCACGAACCTGCTTACCGGCTGCCATGCGCCCGTCCCGGTTACCAGACGGAATCGGGTTAAACGGCGAAAGGTACCGGATGAGCCGCCTGCGGGAAGCAGCTATAGGGTCCGCCTTCACGGCGGTCTTAGGGTTAGTCGGATTCGGTGTGATCTTCGGAATATCCGCGCTGTTCGACCTGCCGTGGCTGGCGAACGTGCTGAGCGGCCGACCCATGACACTCATCGGCCTGCTCTTCCTGCTGGGACTCGTGGCCTTCGTCGTGCGGTTGGTGCGAAAGATCGGGAAAAGGCAACGCCAGCCGGCTGAGTGACATCCGCACATGTGAATGCCGGAGGACGCAGCGACCGAAGGCAGGGTGAAGACCCTGTACGGGGTTGCAGTTTGGGTTGCAGTTCACCGCTGTACCAGGCCATTCCAGAAGGATCGCCGACGGGCGTTGGTCCAGGTGGGACTGTCCTGAACTGGCATGCCCCGATCTGCTGATGCGGTTTGGGTCTACAGCCATCCGGGGTTCAAATCCCCGAGCCTCCGCAGGTCAGAAGCCCTCTCCCAGAACCTTGGGAGAGGGCCTTTTTGATCTCTGAAGGCGTCGTAGTTGCAACGGGGGCTCATCGTCTTCGTACGGCCCACCCTCACCAACCCAAGATCAAGAAGATTCCGATGGGGGCGCTTCAGCCTTGATCGCGGCTGCATTCGGCTTGGTCGACCCTGAGGGGATCAACAGGAAGACCTTGGGGCTCAGGCGCTCCATATCGCCACGTCGCCCGCAGATGAGGCCCGCAGCGAAGTCCACGAACTGTCTCGCCTCGTCGTCCGCCACCGCCGTGAGATCCATTACGACCGGAAGACCCTTGCGGAAGTAGTGCCCCACATACAGCGCCTCACTGTAGTCGCGTGGGCGCAATTTTTTGACGATGCCCGTTATGGTGCCCGGCTTGGCCAGTACCGAGGGGATCAGCAGGAAGACCTTGGGGCTCAGGCGCTCCATATCGCCACGTCGCCCGCAGGTAAGGCCCGCAGCGAAGTCCACGAACTGTCTCGCCTCGTCGTCCGCCACCGCCGTGAGATCCATTACGACCGGAATGCCTTCGCGGAAGTAGTGCCCCACGTGTCGGACGTCGTTGTAGTCGCGGGGACGCACTGTCTCAAGTATCACGACGCCAGTCTTCCTGAGCCGACGGGAACATCAAGGGCTCATGACGTACACGCGGGGAACGATGCCGCCGAGGAAGCGGTTACTCGGGTCGTGGGGGCGATCACTCCGGACTGACTTGACACGCCCCGACCATCGGATGTCTCAGCCCCGGACCACCGAGGTTCCAGGGTTGCAGCTGACCGCCGTACCAGCTCGTTCCAGAAGGATCGCCGGCGGGCGTTGGTCCAGGTGGGACTGTCCTGAACGGTGGTGGCCCGAGCTGCTGATGCGGTTTGGGTCCACAGCCCGTCCGGGGTTCAAATCCCCGAGCCTCCGCAGGTCAGAGGCCCTCTCCCAGAATCTCGGGAGAGGCCTTTCTGCTGCCTGGGCACTGCCGGGGTCGCAGTTGCCACCCGTCGCCCGGTGGCACGCGTGGACTCCTCGCTCACGCCAGGAACACCACTGATGGGCCTCCGCACGGGAGGCTCGCCAAGTTGGAACCGCTCAGCTGCCTTCATAGCCGCCTTGCGGAAGGCCCCGCCCCAGCGGGCCGAGCCGTAGTCACGCGGGTCAACGTCCTCGGCGATAACTTCCACAGCGGTCTCTGGGATTTTGTCGCCCGTCATGTCTTACGCCACCAGGACCGCTGCCCCGAGCGCGTGCCCGACGGCCGTCTCGTTGAATGCCCGGATCGCCGCTGTCTCCGCCGCCTTCACCCAAGCCAGGCCGAGGATCGAGGGAGGCAACCCCGTGACGGGGACGAAGGTGACGTCCGGGCGTCCGTGGTGAGCCGCCGTGGGGGTGCAGAACAACATGCCGCCCCGGTTGAGCGCCACCTGCGTCATGCCCTCCTGGCTGGTGGCCACCGTGCCGGCCAGGGGAATAGGACGGCCGGAAGGGGTCATGGACGGTGCCACACGCTCGCGCCACGTGCGCGGAGCCGGGCCGTCCAGGCCGATCAGGGACACGCCGGCCAGCTCCTCCGCGCCGATGCTCGCACGGGCGGCCAACGGGTGGCGAGAGGAGACGCCGAGCTGGTACGAGACCCGGTTCAGCTCTTCACCCGTCGCCAGATCGGGCTCGTCCAGCGGGAGCAGTGTGAACGCGATGTCCACCTGCCCGGCCCGCAACTTGCCGAAGGGGTCGGAGAGCGGGATCTCCACCAGCTCCGCCTCGCATCCCGGGTACCGGCGCTCGAAGGCACGCACGCTGCCGATGACGACGTCCGTGGGCGTGGCCAGGAAGCCGAGCCTGATCACGCCTGTCACCTCGCGGGCGGCCGCCTTGGCCCGGCTGACCGCGTTCGCGAGGCCGTCGTAGGAGGGGCGCAGGTCGGCCAGGAAACGTTCACCCAGGGGCGTGAGGCGCACGCGCCTGCTGGTCCGGTGGAAGAGCCGGCCGCCGACCCTGGTCTCCAGCGAGCGCATGAGCTGGCTCACCCGGCCAGGTGACAGGTAGAGGCGTTCGGCCGTACGCGCGAAGTGCAGCTCCTCGCTGAGTACGACGAAGCACTCCAGCTCCCTGAACTCCATCTCCGCCCCCATCCGATTGCTTAGTCCACCTAAACCAAGCCTTCGACCTTCGCCATTGTTCCCGCTGGTGGCCGGCAGAAGGCTGGCTGGCATGACCATGACCGATGTTTCCGTCACCACCCGAGCGCGCTGGCTCGCCGTGTCCTCGGTCGCGATGGGCACCTTCACCATCGTGACCAGCGAGATGCTGCCCGTTGGCCTGCTGACCTCGATCGCCGCCACCCTCGGCGTCTCCGAAGGGACGGCCGGGCTGATGATGTCGGCACCCGGACTGGTCGCTGCCGTCTCCGCGCCCGTGCTGGCGATCACCACCCGACGGCTCGACCGGCGCGTCATGCTGCTGGGGCTGATGGCGCTGCTGGCGGTGGCCAACCTGGCGGGCGCGTTCGCGCCGAACTACCCCGTCATGCTGGCCGCCCGGGTGCTGACCGGGGTGAGCATCGGCGGATTCTGGGCCTTCGCGGCCGGCCTCGGCCCGCGACTGGTGCCCGAAGGGGCCGTCGGGCGAGCCACGTCGATCATCTTGGCCGGGGTATCGGTGGCGTCGGTACTGGGGGTGCCCGCAGCGACGTTCATCTCGTCGTTCGCGGGGTGGCGGACCGCGTTCGTCGCCATGGGGGTGCTGGCCCTGGTCCTGCTCGCGCTGCTGGCCACCACCCTGCCGCCGCTACCCGGCGAACCCCGAGCCCGCGCGTCCGAGCCGTCGCTGCACAAGGCCCCGGCCCTCGCGTCACAGGGGCGGCTCACGTGGCTCTCCGGCCCGCTCAAGGTCGTCCTCGTCCTGACCGTCCTGATCGTGTCCGGCCACTTCGCGGCCTACACCTACGTCCGGCCGTTCCTGGAGCAGGTCTCCCACGCCGGTCCCGCCCTCGTCAGCGCCGCCCTCCTCCTGTACGGCGCCGCGGGCGTGGCCGGCAACTTCGTGGCAGGCGCATGGGCGGCCAGGAACCCCAAGCCGGTCCTGGTCACGCTGGCCGTGCTCATGGCACTCTCCACGGCGGCACTGCCCCTGATCGACCTGCCCCTGATCATGCTCGTGGTGTGGGGCCTGGGCTACGGCGGCGTGGGGGTGACCCTGCAGCTCTGGATCATGCGGTCGGGCGGCGGCGAAATGGGTACGGCGCTCTACGTCAGCGCCTTCAACGTCTCCATCGCGCTCGGCTCGTTCGCCGGCGGCCGGGTCGTGGACGGCGTGTCGATCTCCGCGGTGATGTGGGTGGGAGCGGCGCTCGCCGTGGTCGGCGCGGCCGTCGCCGGCGTCTCGGGCAGGAGCAGGACGACCGGTTCATGAGCCGCAGCCACCCGATCGTGTTCTCAGGGACGACTGACACGATCACCATGGGCGGGATCGACTACCTGTACCGGCCGGGCCGGCCCACCCGATCCACAGCCGGTGGCTGTGACTGATCATCGGGTTGCGGTTCCGGGTCACGGTTCACCGCCGTAGCATGCGGTTCCAGGGAGACCGGTCGCGCAGGTCGGCCCAGGTGGGACTGATCGGGACAGGCAGGGCCGGCGGTGCTACTTCTCGCCGCGCCTGCCCAGTCGCCATCCCGCCATCGTCCAGCACGTACCCCAGAGCAGGAAGAACGGCGACCACAGCAGCAGATCCCAGCGCGCCAGGTCGCGGGCCAGCGCGGCGTGCTCGGCCGGTGGCGGGTGGACTCCGGTCAGCAGCAGCGTGTCGCCGACGAAGCCGAACCCCACCACCCCGATCGATCGGGCGATCATGAAGATTCCCAGTGTCCAGGGGATCACGAGCAGCAGCCGGCGTGGGACGGCCGCTCCCCAGGGCCGTACGGTGGCCAGCGCGACGATGACACCGACCACCGCGGCACCGGCCAGCAACCAGTGGCTCGCCACGAACAAGGGATCACGTGCGAGCAGCCGTTCGCGCAGCTCCGGGGGTAGTGGGTCCTTGTCGGCCAGCGCGTTGGCCCCCAACGCCTGGGCGAGCTTCATCGATCCATAGGCCGCGGCGCACGCCGCCGCCCCGTACGCGCCCAACCGCGCCCGATCAGCTCGTGACACGTCGCGTCGCCGCCGCGTAGGACCGGACCGTCTCCAGGAACAGCCCGATCACGAGGATTCCGAGGACTCCGTGGTACCACTGCCAGCCCACGCCGATACCGACGAACCCGTCCACGACCATGATGCCCGCGCCGCCGCCGACGGCCAGCAGCATCCCGGCCAGTACCAGCAGCATCAACGTTCTCGGCACTCTGTGCCCCAGCGCGGTGACCGTGGCGATGACGACGCACGCCCCCAATACGCCGGACGCGGTCGCGAGCCACTGTGCGGTGGCCGCGTCCATGAAGTAGCTTCCGGTCTCGGCGGCCGTCACGGGCGGGCCGCCCGGGAACCCGAGCCGGGCCTGCAGGGCGAAGACGGCCTTCCCCGCGGCGTAACCGAGGAACAGCACCGCCACCGCGTACGCCGGCCAGCGGCGTGGACGATCAGAATCAACCATGACTGCGACCGTAGAGGCCGCACACCGGGCATCACTCCCGAAAGCGGGGGAGGCGCCTCCCCCGCAGGAGGGAGCGGCAGCGGCTCCCCTTGCGCCTGACCTCAGGCGAGCCGCCAGGCGAGAAAGCCTTCGGGCGCGTCGACCTGGACGAAACCCGCCCTGACGAGCTCCCCTTCGATCGTCTTCCACACGGGACGGTAGGCGGAGCCGACGATCTCCTCCTCGCTGATCACCTTGTCGTCCTCGGTGATCCGATAGAGGTAGCGGACCTTGGCCGCCTCTTCGCTCGACTCGATGACCTCCGACAGGACCGTGTAGGTATGGCGGCCTACCTGCCGCGACTCCAACTCCTGGAGATGATGCGGCGCCGGGGGGCCGCCATCGCGCCAGGTGAAGACCAGCAGGCCGCCAGGTTCCAGCTGGGCCGCCAGCACCGGCCAGAGCCGCTTGCGGTAGTCCGGCTCCAGGGCGTACATCACATTGATCATCACCATGGCTTCAACCGGCTCATCCAGATCGACGTTCAGCGCGTCACAGGGAAGCACGGTCACGCGCCGCAGCAGCTCCGGGCGCGTGCTCAGCCGGGACAGCAACATCCCGCGCATACCGGGCGAGGGCTCCAGCGCGAAGATCTCGGCCGGTGTCCAGTCGGCCAGCGACGTGGTGATCAGGCCGGTTCCCGCACCGATCTCCAGGATGCTCCGCCGTACCCCGGCCAGAAGCGGGGGAAGTTTCGCACGGACCCCCGGTATGTGCCCGTTCTCGTGGAACAGGTCGTAGAAGGGGAGAGAGATGAAGTCGGTCATGGCGGGCACGCTACCCCAGGTACGGGGACCGCCTCCGGGGAGTTTTCGTCACCTGCGGGGTGATCGGGGATGCGATCCGGGCCGCCGTGCGGGGGCGTCCCAGCGGGGATCGGCCGCCAGATGCAGCGGTGTGGGTCGGTGGTGTCGTCGGGCAGGCCGGGAGGTCGACGATCACGACTGTTTCGGCTCCTTCGCCGCCGGCGCCGCCCCTCTCATTCGCCGCCGCTCACCAGATGACACGACTCATTCGCCGCCGCTCACCAGATGACACGACGTTTTACCGGGTCCCGTGCCACACTTCCTGCTCAGTGCCGCCAATAGCGCCAATGGGGCGAGGGGGAATGACCCGGATGGGCCTGGAGGTCGAAAGCCGGCCGTCCGATTCGCCGTACATCGAGCGGGTGTGGCGGAGCAGCAGCCATGACGTCGACCGGATGACGTCGATTGCGACAGCCCATTGGGATCTGGTCTTCTGGGAGCACCGTGGTCAGGTCAGCGCCGCTGTTCAAGGGCCGGGGTCGAGGGCGAGTCCGGCCCCCGTTCCCGAAGACGCCACGTTCTTCGGGATCAGCTTCGCACTCGGCACTTCGATGCCCCATCTTCCGATCAGCCGGCTCGTCGACGGTTCCGCGGAGATCCCCGACGCGACGCGCGGATCGTTCTGGCTGAAGGGTTCCGCCTGGCGCCTTCCCGGCTATGACAATGCCGAGGTGTTCGTACGGCGGATGGTGCGCGAGGGGGTTCTGGAGTGCGACCCGATCGTTGCCGCGGCGCTCCGCGGCGCGTCGCCGGACGTGTCCGACCGCACCGTCCAGCGGCGCTTCGTGGCGGTGACCGGACTTACTCGCGGTGCCATCCGGCAGATCGATCGTGCCAGGCAGGCGGCGGTCCTGATCCTGGAGGGCGTGCCGGCCCGCGACGTGACCCACCGGCTCGGATACTTCGACCAACCGCACCTGGCACGGTCGCTGACCCGTTATATCGGGCGGACCGCCACGCAGTTGAGCGATCGGGATCCGTTGGAGCCGCTGTCGCTTCTGTACAAGACCTGAACACTTGTTCCCACCTAGCCTCCCAGTCGCGGCCATCGTCATGGTGGAGGGTCTCGCGGCCGGCATCGGCACCCAGGACACGGTGCCGCGCGGCCGTCGTACGCACGACGGGTGCCGGCCCGGAGCCCGTCGTACGCACGACGGGTGCCGGTTCGGAGCGCTGGAGTCGGATGCGACGCGGAGCACGCCGACCGGCTCGCTCCTCCCCCGCTGTCGGTACTGACCGAGGAGGTCGTCGTGAGGAAACCGGTCGGACCGGGCCGTGATCGTGGGCCACTCCTCGTAACCCCAACGAAAAAGGAGCAGAGCAATGGCTAAGATCGTCTCCAACTTCTTCATCTCGCTGGACGGCGTGACCGAGTCACCGGACCAGTGGCATTTCCCGTATTTCAACGACGAGATGGGCGCCGCAGTCGAGGCGGGCGTGCAGAACGCGGCGGCGTTCCTGATGGGCCGCAAGCTGTACGAGGAGTGGTCGGCGTACTGGCCGACGGCGGACATGGACGAAGACTTCGCCAAGTTCATCAACAATGCCCAGAAGTACGTCGTGTCGAACACCCTGGAGAAGGCGGACTGGAACAACACCACCGTCGTCTCCGGTGACGTCGTGGCCAGACTGCGCGAGATCAAGGAGCAGACCGACGGCGACATCCAGATGTCCGGCTCCGCGACGACCGTGCGGTGGCTTCTCGCCAACGGGCTCCTCGACGAGCTGAACCTGCTCGTCCACCCGATCGCCGTCGGGCATGGCCGGCGGCTGTTCGAGGACACCCCGACCCACCCGTTGAAGCTGGTGAAGTCCGAAACATTCCAGACCGGCGTGCTCAACCTGACCTACGTGCCGGACGCCGGCTGACCGATGCCCGTGGGACGCCGCCATGGTTCGGTCCGTAACCATGGCGGCACGTCGCGGGGGGCGTGCGTGGAAGGCGCCGACACCATACAAGTACTGCAGCGGGTGATCCAGGAGTGGCTCGACGTGGTGGAGTCCTCCAACGGCGCCAACAGCGTCATCTTCTACGGCGAGGTGCGACTGGACGCCGCCAAGCGCCTGCCGTTCAGCGGCACTGCCGAGGTTGCGCGGCCGGGCGCTCTGGAGCAGCCGTCGGGTGGAGCCCTCAGTAATAGCCGCTCATGAGTTCGGTGGCCCAGGTTGGCTGAATGACCGGATGGCGGGGGCCGAACTCGACCAGGTAGGGCTTGATGTCCAGGATCGGTGTGCCTGACAGCGCGTCCAGGTCAGCGACGTGCAGGTCCAGGCCGTCCACGGCGAGCAGCCGGCAGCGGGAGACACCAAGGCGGTTGGGCCGGTAGGGCCCGCGGTGGGCGAAAACCCCCACGGGCGCCGCGCTCGGGTTCCCCCTCGGCGGACGGGGCTGACTGTGCACGGTGGCCGGGTTGATCCGGTCGAAGAGGAAGACGACCTCCAGGTGGGAGAAGTGCTCCAGGCCGAGCACCGCCGAGGCGGTGAAGGATTCGCCGTCCAGCCGGATCACGGCTCGAATGTCGTGCCAGTCGTCTTCGAACATCTCGCTCCGACCGCCCACGACCTGGCCGACTGGTCGCAGGGACACGCTGTGCGCTGTCATGGTGATCTCCAGGTTTGCCGCGGCGGTTGAGGGTGTCGCGCTGTTTGGCGGGATGTTCGGGTCGGGGTATGTCATATCGGTCGCAGGCTTGAGCAGTGACCGATGTCCTCGGACGCCGTGGTCCACATCGGCGGCTCCCTCCCGCCTGAGCTGACGACCCGCCCCGAGGCGTTCACGACCGCGAAAGCGGGATGGAGGGTCAGAAGACGTAAGGGCCGAAGCGGCCCCAGGCGATGACAGCGGCCGGTGCGAGCA
The DNA here is from genome assembly GCF_002149035.1 of Streptosporangium minutum. Lineage (GTDB taxonomy): Bacteria > Actinomycetota > Actinomycetes > Streptosporangiales > Streptosporangiaceae > Streptosporangium > Streptosporangium minutum. Next base: position 35,583 of record NZ_NGFP01000038.1, on the reverse strand, counting down.
GTACCGCATTGACGGCGACGGCTGACGGCTCCTCGGGCTGGGTGGAACGCCATGACCCCGGCCAGGCCGAAGACGGTGGCCAGGACGGCCTGCAGGACCCACAGGAACACGTTCACGTCAGTCGCTCTCCCGGTGGTTGCTAGTAGCGGCCGAGGGTGCCGCGGTGCCTGGCCAGGCGTTCGAGCCGGTTGAAGGCGACCACCCCGGCGGCCGCGATGAGCAGCGGCTGGGCCAGCAGCCAGCCGACACCCCAGCCGGTCGGCAACGCGAACAGGGAGTGCCCGCCGAGCAGGATGTCGCGCATCGCCTCGATGCCGGGTGCGATGGGAACGACCAGCCGGCTGATGAGAGCGATCGCATCGGGCATGGCGGCCAGCGGGACCAGAGTGCCGCCGGCGATCGCGTAGACGGCCACCGACAGCTGCGTGATGATCTCGATGCGCTTGAACACCAAGGTCAGGCCGGAGAGGATCAGGGCCAGCCCGCAGGTGCCCACCGCGATGGCGGCCAGCGGCACGATCACCTGCATGTCGAAGGGCACCTGCCCGCCCTGGACGGTGACGGCGGTGGCGCCGGTGGCCAGGACGGCCAGCGCGGTGGGCAGAGCCGAGATCACGGCGGCGCCCTGGCGGCCGAGGATGCTCGCGGCCGACGGCAGCGGGGTCAGGTAGGTCTGTTCCAGCACCCCGGACTGGATGTCACCCAGATAGCTCCAGAACACCCGGTTGACCTGCTCATGGATGAAGGTCAGCGCCACCATGCCGAGCAGCACCGGCAGCAGCAGGTCCGCACGCAGCTGCCCGCGCCCCATGAACAGCACGATGAGCAGGTAGTACATCAGGTTCTGCCAGGCCGACAGGCTCCAGTAGACGTTGCGCGAACCCTCCAGTACGGCCCCGAACTGCGCCATCGCGGCCGGACGCTGCCGGGCCGCGTCGAAGCCGCCCAACCGGACGTGGCCCGAGGTGGGGGTCAGCAGGCCGGCCAGCATCTTGATCGTGGTGGTCTTGCCGGCGCCGTTGGGTCCCAGGAAACCGAAGACCGTTCCGGCGGGGATGTGCAGTGACACCTCGTCGACCGCCCGGACCTGCGCCGAGCCGTACACCTTCGTCAGCGCTTCGATCTCGATCGTGTCATCTCCTCGATGGGGAACCCGGCCCCGGGCGCCGGGGCCGGGACGGGCAGTCAGAGCTCGGCCAGGACCTCGACGTCCTCCGCGGTGACGTCGCGGACCAGCGCGAACGCCTCGGTGGCCGCGGCGGTTCCTGGCGCTGCCTGGCGGGCCGCCTGCAGGCTGGCGGCCGAATCCCAGCGCCAGATGCCGACCCAGGTCTCGTCGTCGAGCCGGCCGAGGCGGGCCTCGGTGAGGCCGGGCAGCGTGGCTCTGATCTCGGTGACCAGGGCGGCGTGCCTGTCCTGGACCTGCTCGGCGTCGGCGGGGTTCGCGTGGAAGCGGGTGATGCTGATGAGCGACACAGCTAGATCTCTTCTCTAGAGTTGACTTCTAGGAACTGAATCTAGAGATAGACTCTAACCATGAGCGATGTCAAGCGACCGAACAAACGAGCCCAGAAGGCGCAGGAGACGCGCCGGCGCATCCTGGCGGCGGCACTGGAGCTGTTCGTGCGGGACGGATACGGCGCGACGAACCTGCAAGACGTGGCCGACAAGGCGGGCGTCGCGGTGCAGACGATCTACTTCGTCTTCGGCAACAAGCGCGCCCTGCTGAAGGAGCTGGTCGACGTCACGATCGCGGGCGACGACGAGCCGGTGGCCACGATGGACCGGCCGTGGTATGTCGCAGCGCTGGCCGCCGGCACGGCCCAGGACATGCTGCGCGCCTACATCGCCGGCACGACCGCGGTCCTGGCGCGGGTGGCGCCGATCCTCAAGGTGCTGGAGGCCGCGGCGGCGAGCGATCCCGAGATCTCCGCACTGTGGCCGCAGGACGAAGACCCGCGTTTCGCCGTCCAGGAGCGGGCCGCCGCGGCGCTCGTCACCAAGCCCGGGGCCCGTACGGACATCCCGGTCGAATACACCGCCGACCTGCTGTACGGCCTGCTCAGCCCCGAGCTGTACCTGCTGTTCGTGCAGGAGCGGGGCTGGCGCCGGGAGCGCTGGGAGCAGTGGGTCACCCAGACGCTGAACGCCCAGCTCTGTTCCACAGACGGGCGATCATGACCGCCCGTCCCGGCCGAAAATACCGTGTGATGTCACCTCGACTGAAGTAACGTCGGCGCTCATGACCCCTCCCCGTGATCGCCCTCCCTACGTGGCCGACGAGCGGACCCAGCTCGTCGGCTGGCTCGACATGCAGCGCTCGATCATTCACTGGAAATGCGAAGGGCTGTCCGACGCGGACGCCCGCCGGTCCGTTCTTCCGGCCTCACCCCTCATGACGATGGCGGGTGTCGTCTCCCACCTGCGTTGGACCGAGCATTGCTGGTTCGAGGTCCTCTTCCTGGGGCGTCCGGCCGAGGGTCCGCAATTCGAGGGTGAGCAAGAGGACGCCGACATGATGGTCGAAGGCATCCCGCTCGCCCAGCTCCTTGAGGACTACGACCGGCAGTGTGCGGTGTCGAACGAGATCATCGCGGCCCATTCGCTGGATGACGTGGGCCGGCACCCGGACTTCCGTGCCGCTGCCGCGACCCTGCGGTGGATGGTGATCCACATGGTCGAGGAGACCGCCCGGCACGCCGGTCACGTGGACGCCATCCGGGAGCTGCTCGACGGCGAGAAGGGCTACTACTGACTGCCGGTCACGTGTCGCACACGCATCCCTGTGGGGTGTGGCCCGTTTCTCCGGTATTTCGGAACCACCGCGTACCGCAGCAGATGCGCATCGGCGACACCTCATGACCCATGGTTTCGCGGGGCCAGGAAGGCCTGCTCACCCGCAGCAGGTCGTTCCCCCTGTCGGTTCCGGCCACGGACCTGTTTTCCGGCTGTCATGCATCCTTGCCTTCTACCCGACAGAATCGGGTGAACGACGAAAGGCGCCGGCGCCGCGACTGGAGGCAGGGCGGAGGCCCTGTTCCGGGGCCTTGGAGAGCCCGCCGCCTGCGGGCTCGCCTGCCGCGCGCTTCGAGGGCTTCCAGGGCTTCCAGGGCTTTCAGGGCTTCGAGGGCTTCGAGGTGCACATCGCCCCCGCCGCTCGTGGAGTCCCCGATTTCCTCATCGCGGGATGCAAGAAAGCCATGCATGGTGACACCATCTTCGGTGTTCCTGAGGAAGGGGAAAGCGTTGGGACTGAAGGGGGCCGGCGGCTACTACGCCAACTGGGCCGGGATGCGTTCCGGCGCGCAGGACGTCCGGGAGAGGGCCGAGTACGTGGCGGCGGTACGCGACGAGTTGCAGGCCCTCTTCGCGGCGGAGGGCAACCCCCTGGGCGGCGACCAGTACGGCGCGGAGCTCGCCAAAACCTTCCCCGCGCAGAAAGAGGCGATATTCGACCTGTTCAGGTCCCATATCGACTATCTTGACGGGGTCAGGGACGGGCTCGTGAACGGCGCCAAAGCGTACGAGACCGCAGAGGGCCCCGAAGGTTGAGTTCCGGGTGGCTTGACGGGATGAAGGTCCCCCGATGACGGTGATCTCCCTCCGCCACTGAGAGGGCAGGAGCCCACGTCCGAGCTGTCATCCCGGCCGGATGCGGCCGACCCGGCGAACGCCGTACCGGGTGGGCCTGAACCGCACGCGACGCGCCGTGCGGACGGGGCGTCCGCACGGCACACGGGTCCCGCCAAGGCGTGGGAGGAGCCCGGCGCGCTCCCCGCACATCGAGCGGCCCCGGCCGGAAGCATCGACCAGATGATCAACTGAGGGCGGGACGCGGACGGAGACATCCCCACGGTACGGCTGCGCCGCGAGCGGAGGGCCGGGTACGGCCCGCTCCCGCGGATGTGCCGCCGGCCGGTACCTCAGGCAGGCGCTACGGGTTGTCTGAGAAGGGTGCGCGGGGCCGGGTCGTCGAAGTCCGACAGATACACCTCGTGATGCAGGCCATTGCGGACAAGGCCGTGGGCGGCCATGAAGTCGTCCATCACCTTCAGCGACACGTGCTCCTCGCTGTAGGGGCCTTCGTGCAGCAGCTCCACGCACTGCCCCTCGGTGAAGGTGACCACCTGTACCCGGTCGACCGCCGCACCGGAGACGCGCGCCGTCTCCCTGGCGGCGTCGGCCGCTCCCGGCTCCGGCGCGCCGGGCAGCGACAGCAGCAGATGCCAGCGCCACCGGTCGCGCGGCACCTCTGTCCACGGCTGCTCGTCCTCCACCCACCAGCGGCCCTCCAACGGACCCACCGGGACGTTCATCGCGGCGGCGACCGCGTGGAGGGCCTGGATCGCCGAGATGTGTTCGGCGCCGCCGGGCTCACCGCACCCGGTGACGTTCAGGCAGGTGACAGGGCCGTGGCCGGAAAGTCGTGGGGTCATGACTGCTCCTCCAGGGGAATCATCAGGTGGGTGACGAACTGCTCGGGTGCCGTGGTGGCGGGATCCGACACGTACACCTCACGGATCGGACCGTGTGCGGGATGGCCGTGCTCCGCGCACCAGCTCAGCAGGGCGTGGGCGGTAAGCGAGATCTGGTCGTAGGGGCCGATGTGGGTGGCGCAGGCGAAGACACCGCCTGGCAGTACGTCCAGCTCGGCCCCTGACACCGGCTCGCCGGTGACCAGGGCGACGCCGATCGGAACCGGCTCGCCCATATCGATCGGGAACAGCCCGATCAGCTGCACGGGGAGGAGACCGGACGCGCTGGACGTCAACCGGGCGACGGCCGCGGACGTGGCGCGGCCGATATCCTGCGGCCCCGCTGCACTCTCCCTGACGATCGCGACTCTGCGCGCCGGTTCGGTGACGAGGCGGATCTGTGCCGATGGGAGTCCCTCGGCCATCACCCGTTCCAGTGCCCTGATGGTCCGACGCCGCCTGGCCAGTTCCGCCTCCAGGTCGTCGCGCACCCCCGCGAGGACGCCCGTGGCGCCCGACAGGACGTGACCGATGACCGCGAGCGGCACGTCCAGAGAGCGGAGCAACCCGATCGACAGGGCCTCGCGCGCCTGCGCCGGCCGGTAGTAGCGGTAGCCGGTCTGCTCGTCCACGTAGGCGGGTACCAGCAGCCCCAGCTCGTCGTAACGGCGTAGCTGCTTGACGCTGAGCCGGCCGAGCCTGGCGAACTGCCCGATCGGCAGCAGATCTCCGTCCATGCCCTTCAGCATGGGGCCTGCCCCGCGGGGAGAGTCCAATCCCGGCGCCTGCCCGCTCGGTCTTCACGTGCGCGCTCAGCACGTCTGCGATCTTCTGGCGGCATTCCACGCGGCGTGCCGGCGGCCCCCGGGCCGCCGCCGGTCCGACCGGCCGTGAAAGCCCGGCGGACCTGCGGCCGCACTCGCTGACACGCGGGTTCCCGGGAGTGGAACCGGGGCTGGGCCGAAAACCGATGGCGGGCGGGGCGGCGCTCAGGCAGGCTCCTGCTCATGGTCTCGGTACTGCAGAACGTGGCGATCGATTGTGCGGACGCCTATGGGCTGGCCCGGTTCTGGAGCGGAGTGACCGGCAGCCCCCTGAGCCCGGAGGACGGACCGGGTGACCCCGAGGTCCGAGTGATGCTGCCGGAGGGCCCGCTGCTGTACTTCAACCAGGTGCCGGAGGCGAAGACGACCAAGAACCGGATCCACCTGTGCCTGCGTCCGGAGACCTCGCGTGAGGAGGAGGTCGAGCGGTTGCTGGGCCTCGGCGCGACCTTGGTCGCCGACCATCGGAAGCCCGACGGCTCAGGCTGGGCCGTCCTCGCTGACCCCGAAGGCAACGAGTTCTGCGTTCTGCGCAGCGGATCCGACCACGCCGCGATGTCTCCCTGACCCCGGAACGGGTGCGCGTTCCGGCGGTGCTCAGTTCGGTGGGGTCAGGTTGACGAAGGCGGTGCAGTTCCCCGGCCATGCGGGGTTCCCGGGCGTGCCGGGGGTGGGCTGGACGGCGCACCGTGTGTGAGCGATCTCGCCGATCGCGCTCCGCACCGTGACATGGACGTCGTTGCCCATACTCGCCAGGGAGACGGCGACCACGCTGCCCGGATAGTTCGCCAGCGATGAGATGTCGACCCACCGGGGCGCCGTTCGCGGGTCCCGGATCAGCGTCGCCCCGTTGCTCCTCGCGGCTCCGATGAACGTGAGGCTGCCCTGGAATGCCGTGGCGAGGCTCGCACTGGAGCCCTGCGGACCCTGCGGACCCTGCGGACCCGGCAGTCCTGGAGGTCCCTGGGGTCCCCGGGCTCCCTGAATGCCCTGCGGTCCCTGTGGGCCACGCAGACATTTGGACTGCTTGCCGTACGCGTTTTTGCAGCCCCCCGGCGTGAGGAACGTCGAATTCCCGGAAGAACCGCTGAAATGGCCGATCAGGGTCGTCCCGTTACTGTGGGAGATCGAGTAAAGGGAGCTGGTGGACGACTTATCCGCGGCGGCTCCGGCCGGCGCCTGGTGTGATCCGGCCAGAAACGCGCTGATTACCGCCGTTGCGACGGTCCACGCCCGGACCCGCCTGCCGGGCTGCAGGGACAGAGCACTCCTGGTGCCGTTAGAAGTCATTTCGTTCCGTATCGTCAGTGGTTCCGGTGAATCGGGCTCATATGAAATCACCATGGCGGTGACAGCCCGGAGATACCCATCGGCGGGCGCGGCGGCACATCAATTCGGTTAACGGAGGTTAAATGGGTGCCGCGGCGAGGGGAAAGTGTTCTCATTCGCCGTTTCCGGCGCTCCGCTTTCCAGGCCGGATTATGACTTCGGTCCGAATCCTCGAATTAGCCGGAATTAATTTGCGATGAGGGTGCATGGCCAAGACCGTGAAGAGTGGGATGCAACAGAACGGGGGTCCCCCGCGTCCTTGGGGTGTGGAGTTCACAGATTTCGTCGCCGCGCGGGGGAACGCGCTGTACCGGTACGGCTACGTCCTCACCGGTAACGCCGAGGACGCGGCCGACCTGACGCAGGAGGCGCTGATGCGCCTTGGGGACGCATGGTCCAGGATCCGGAAAAAAGATGATCCGGAGGGATACGTCCGCACGACCATGGCTCGCCTGCACGTCAGTCGCTGGCGGCGATTGCGCAGGGAACGGCTGGTCGCGGCGGTTCCCGAGGTGACCTACACCGACGATCGCCTCGACGGCGACGTCGGCCTGTGGAAGGAGCTGGAGGGGCTGCCGCCCAAACAGCGGGCCGTGCTGGTCCTGCGCTACTACGAGGACCTGTCGGACCAGGAGATCGCCGAGCTCCTCGGCGTATCGCGGGGCACGGTGCGCAGCCAGGCGGCCCGTGCGCTGGACAAGCTCAGAATCCGGGTTACCGATCTTGAAACGGGGCGAGTGGGATGACGTACGACAGGAGCGAGGCGGAGCTGGCCCGCACGCTGACCGGGGCGGCCGACGCCGCGCCTCCACCGGTGGGCGACCTGCTCGCGGCGGTTCAGCGGCGGCGCGGGCGGCGCACGCGCAGGCGGGTGCAGTCCGCGCTCGCGGTCGCCGGGGTGGTCGCGGTGATCGGCGGCGGTACGGCGGTGGCCAGGGGATTCTTCTCCAGCGGGGGCGGAGAAGGACAGACCCTCTCGGCGGCCACGGCCACGGCCACGGCCACGGCCACGGCCACGGCTTCGGCCGGGCCGACCGAGGCCGCGGAGCCTCGCAGGGTCGCGATACGGCCCGCGGCCGAGGTGTGGCCCGCGGCGGTGACCAAGATCCCGGTGAAGGCCGCGGACGGCTGGAGATACCGGCCGGTGACCGGGCTGAGCGCCACCGAGCTGCTGCTGGTCGCCGAGTCCTCCTTCGAGAAGGCCGGCCGGCTGGAGGTCTACGACACGGCGGCCGGCACGAGCACCGTGCTCGCCGACATGCCTACCCCCGAGGGGGTCAAGGGCTATTTCGTGCAGGACGTCGAAGCAGGGGCGGAGTACGTCGCGTGGTGGGGTGAGACTCCCAACAACTCCGACAAATGGGCCGACTTCTGGGTGGTGCCCCGGGCCGGCGGCACGGCGAAGCAGGTCGGGCAGGTCACCGGAGACCTCTCCGAGGTGGAGCGGATCGGCGTCACCGCGGACTCCGTCGTCTGGTCGGCGGCCGGCGGGGGGATCTACCGCATGCCCCTGGCCGGAGGCTCCCCGGAGAAGATCGCCGGGACGGACGGCCTCCACCTGATGTCCTGGCCGTGGGCGACCGACGTCGCCAAGGAGGGAGGGGGCGAGGCCGAGCAGAAGAACCAGACCAAGGTGGTCAACCTGGAGACGGGGCAGGCGGCCGAGGTGAACGTCCCGGCCGGTGTCCAGGGACTCCGCTGCGGTCCGGTCTGGTGCTTCGGGAAGGAGAAGGACCAGGAGAACGACGCGAGCGTGGTGCAGCGGGTGGACGGTTCGGACCGCAAGAGCCCGCCGGACCTGAGCCTCTGGGGTGGGGAGCGCTCCCTCGCCCGCGGGTTTGGATTCTTCCAGATCTCCGGGGTCGTGGGCCGGGACGCGCGGGGCGAGGAGATCGAGGACGCGCAGGCGCCCCTGGCCGCGGTGTACGACCCGGCCACCGGGACCGCGGCCGGAATCGGCAGGCGGGACCCGTCCGGTGGAGGGAGCTACGGAACCGGCACCTCCTCTTCGCCCACGTCGATCCTCTACTGGGACGAGGGGCAGCGGCAGGTGGAGAAGTGCAGGAAGGTCGACGCCACTTCCGTCCCCCACCCGCCGGGAGAGCCCGTCCCCACGGGGAAGGTCACGTCGTGCACGACGACCACGGAAGGCGGCGGCAAGGAGCTGACGGTGGTGAACCTTCTCGCCGTCCCCCCGACGGAATAAAGTTTCAGGTATGAGGATCTTCAACAATGTCAGGGAGTTCAAGGCGGCCGTCGGCGAGCATCTCGGCTACACCGAATGGCGTCAGATCACCCAGGAACGGGTTAACTTGTTCGCCGACGCGACCGACGACCACCAGTGGATCCACGTGGACGCCGAGAAGGCGAAGGAAGGCCCGTTCGGGGGGACCATCGCCCACGGCTACCTGAGCCTGTCGCTGCTGCCGTCGTTCATGACGGAGCTGGTCCGGGTGGACGGTCTGGCCATGGGGATCAACTACGGGCTCAACAAGGTCCGTTTCCCCGCGCCGGTCCCGGTCGGCGCGCTGATCCGGGCGGGCGCGGAGATCGTCGACGTCAAGGGAACCCCCTCGGGCTACCTGTCGAACATGCGCCTGACCATCGAGGTCGAAGGCCAGAAGAGGCCGTCCTGCATCGCGGAGACCCTCTCCCTCTACGTCCCGGTCCCCGAGGAGAGCTCCTGAGCCAGGATCGCCGCCTGGACGCGGCTGCGGAGGCCCAGCTTGTTCAGCAACCGGCTGACATGGGTCTTCGTGGTCGCCTCCGCCATGTCCAGCTCGACGGAGATCTCCGCGTTCGACATGCCCCGCCCTATGCAGGCCAGCACCTCCCGCTCGCGCGGAGTCAGGCCGCCCACCTCCTGCGGCCTGCGCTCCGGGACGGCCGTGCCGAAGGCCGAGATCAGCCGCCGGGTGACCGACGGTGAGATGAGCCCGTCCCCCCGGGCCACCACCCGCACCGCGTCCACCAGCGCGTCGGCGTCGGTGTTCTTGAGCAGGAACCCGGCGGCCCCCGCCCGCAGCGCCCCGAAGATGTATTCGTCGATGTCGAACGTGGTCAGGATCAGGACGTCGGTGATCCCGCTCAGCTCGCGCGTCGCGGAGATCCCGTCCAGTTTCGGCATCCGGATGTCCATCAGCACCACGTCGGGCCGTAGTCCGAGGGCCATGGAGACGGCCTGCTCCCCGTCCGAGGCCTGGCCGACGACCTCGATGTCCTCCTGGCCTTCGAGGATGAGGACGATCCCGGCGCGGACCGCCGCGTGATCGTCGGCGACGAGGACTCGGATGGTCATGAGATCTCCCCGGTGGGTAGCTCGGCGCGGACACGCCAGCCGTCGTTGTGTGGGCCGGCCTCGATGGAGCCGCCGACGAGGGCGACCCGTTCCCGCATGCCGACGAGCCCCGCGCCCGCGCCGGGAAGTGCCCGCCCGGCGCCGTTGACCGGGTTGTCCACGGTCAGCGTAAGCAGGCCGGGCCGGTAGCCGATCACCAGGTCGACGATCTTCCCGCCGTGCTTGAGCGCGTTGGTCAGCGACTCCTGGACGATCCGGTATCCGGCGAGGTCCACCGAGGCGGGCAGATCCCGGGTGTCACCGTCCACGCGGAACCGCACCTCCAGCCCCGCCTCCCGCGCCCGATCCGCCAGATCCTCCGCATCGGCCACCCGCCGCCGGGTGGCCTCGGTCTCCTCGCCGTCCTGCCGGAGCAGCCCGATCATGGTGCGCATCTCGGCCATGCCCTGGACGCTGTTCTCCCGGATGGACTCCAGGACGTTCCGTACGGCCTCGGCGGTCAGGTCCTTACGGGAGAGCACGGCCGTGGACTGGATGGCGATCGCGCTGAAGTGGTTGGCGATCATGTCGTGCAGTTCCCTGGCCATCCTGGCCCGCTCGGAGTCCACCGCCGCCTGCCGGTCCAGCTCCGCCAGCCGCGCGACCTGCTCGGCCCTGGACCGCTCGGACTCGGCCCGGTCGTGGAGCTGTTTCATGATCATTCCAGTGAAGACCGGGGTGACCCCGATCAGGCCGAGCTGGACGACGGCCACGGCGAGGAGGCTCAGATCCCGGAAGACGAACCCGGCGGCCGTCCCGCCGACGACGGCGAAGACCGAGGTGATGCCGAGCATCCACTTGCTCAGCCTGGCCGGGCCGTACCGGACGGCCGCGTAGATGTTGTCGGTGAAGACCAGGATCGTGCCCATGGACGGACCCAGGAAGCAGTCCGCGACGATGGCGACGAGGCCCAGCCAGAGGGCGGCCATCGGCGAGCTCCGCCGTACCGCGACGCCCAGGCAGCTGACCAGCAGCGGTACGGCGAGCAGGTAGGCGGGCGTCGCCCGATGCAGATAGGCGCCGGCGGCCAGCAGGACGAGGCCGCCGGCGAAGCACGCCACGGCCCACAACGTGTCGTCCCGTCTCATGCCCTCCATCCCATCATCCCTGGCAGGGCGATTGCTCCGGCTGGGGAATGGGCCGCCGTACACACCTCGTACACACAAGGATGTAGGCCGGTTCATCACCCCCGACGATGCCCGGCCGTGGGGTGTCCGGCGATCCTGGGATCATGATTCTGGCGATTATCATCGGTTGCGAGATTGGATTCTGGGTCCTCCTCGGACTGGGGCTCGCCTCGCGCTACCTCTGGGGCATGCGGCGGCTCAGCACGGCTCTGCTGATCTCGGTGCCGCTGCTCGACGTGGTCCTGCTCACCGCCGCCGTCATCGACATGCGCGGCGGGGCGCAGGCGGCCTGGCACCACGGCCTGGCCGCCGCCTACCTCGGCTACTCGATCGTCTTCGGCCACCGGACCGTCAAATGGGCCGACGCCACGTTCGCCCACCGCTTCGCCGGAGGCCCCGCACCGTGGAAACCTCCGGCCGGCGGCATGGCCAGGGCCCGCTACGAATGGGGCGTGTGGATCCGCATCGTCGTCGCGTACGGCATCACCTGCGTCCTGCTGTTCGGCCTGATCCGCCTCGTCGACGACCCCTCACGGACGGCCGCTCTGACCGCCTTCATGGGCAGCCTGCTCAAGATCCCGCTGATCGCGGTGCTCTGGCCGGTGAGCTACACCCTGTTCCCGAAGAAGTCTCCGAAGGAGGCCCCCGGCGATCGGGACGGCGGCGAGAAGGTCACCAGCGACTCCAGCGCATGACCTCCTCCACCGGCACCCCACGCGCTTGAGGTCCGCCTGGATCGTGTAGTCCAGGGAGCTGGATCGTGTAGTCCAGGAAGAGATCGTGTAGTCCGGGGAGAGGGGGACCATCTGCATAACCTGCCCGTGCGGTATGCAGAGGACACGTACAGCATGCAGATCACCCGTGCGGTATGGGCAGATCACCCGTACGGCATGCAGAAGACCTGTGCGGTATGGGCAGATCACCCGTACGGCATGCAGACGACCCGTACGGTATGCGCGCATCACCCGTGCGGTATGCAGAGAACCCTGGTTCCTCCCGGTCCGTGCAGAGCGGCCTCAGCCATGTCCCGCCCTGTGAACGGGCCCGCGCGGCCGACGTGAACCTCCAGAGCCCAGACACGTTCGAGCCGAACCCCCCGAACCCGCCGACCTGTCTGCGATCTGTGGTCTGCGGTCTGCGGTCTGCGGTTCACGGCGTGACCGGTGAGGCCCACACGTGAAGGTCCTCCACGAGGCCGATCCCTCCGCGTCACCCCGGAAAGCGGCTTTCGCCGCCCCGACCTCCGCCTGGCTGAGACAGAGACCCGCTTCCCGGGAATGCTTCCCTTGATCCTCCAAGCCGACCCCGCCCCACCTGCGTGATCACCCCGATCCCTCGATCCCGTCAGCAGGGGACGCCCGCCCATCTACCCCGGAGAACGCGGAGACCAACGAGCCCGTCAGAGACGCGTCCGTTAAGTGGTTCGAGGCATGGCTCAAGACCCGCTATGATTACTTACGCAGCGAGCGGCCGTAGCTCAATGGATAGAGCATCTGACTACGGATCAGAAGGTTGGGGTTTCGAGTACCTCCGGCCGCACAGATGCAAGAAGGCCCCTGAGCAGGGATTATCTGCTCAGGGGCCTTTCTTCTTTTGGTGCTCAACCGATCTCTTCGGTGTCGGTGGGAGCCAACCTGGGAGCCAAAGGTGCGAGTCTGCCCAGCAGGGCCCCCGAAATTGCCTCCGTCGCCGCGCGCTTGTCGCCCTCCATCAGATGCCCGTAGACATCCTTGGTGATCGCGATGCTCGCGTGCCCGAGGACGTCGGAGACCACGTGCAGCGGCGTGCCCTGGGCGAGCATCAGCGAGGCCCCGGAGTGGCGCAGTTCGTGCGGGTGCCAGTGGCCGAGGCCGGCCTTCTGCGTCAGCTTTGAGAACAGGTGAGAGAAGGTGTCCGGGTCGGACGGGTTGCCGAAAGATGTGGGGAAGATCAGCCCGTGCTCGGTCCAGTCCTGTCCGGCGTGAAGACGTTCCTTGTTGTGCGCGCTCTTGTGCCGTTTCAGCGCGTCGACCAGTTGGGGCGTCAGGCAGAGCGTGCGGCGTGACTTCCTGGTCTTGAGTTCGGCGATCACGAGCTTGGTCTTCCGTTCGGTGTCGGTGCCGCGGTTCTTGACTCGCTTCACCGCGTGCGTCACGCGCAGGGTCCGGGCTTCCGGGTCGAAGCCGCTCCACATCAGCCCGAGCGCCTCACCGCGGCGGAGCCCGAAGACGAGCGATAGCAGGACGAGCACGCCCATCCGATGCTCTGCGACCGAGTCCAGGAGCTTGTGCGACTGGTCGACCGTGAGTGTCCGGCCCTCGTCGGTGTTGAGCCGGGGAGGCATGGACAGCGCCGCGACGTTCCGCGCCACCAGGCCCTCACGCTCAGCCTGCCCGAGAGCCTTGCGGAGCACGGCCCGCATGATCCGGACGCTGTTGGGCTTGTACTTCTCCCGCTTGGCCTGCCAGAGGGCATCGACGTGGGCGACGGTCAGCGCGGTGAGCTTGTGCCGCCCGAGTCCCGGCTTGAGGTGGAGCCGTACGGTGTCCTCGTAGTCGTCCAAGGTCGAGTCCGCGATGTGGCCGGGAAGCGTGGACAGCCAGCGGTCGAGGAACGCACCTACGGTGATCTTGTCGTCGGGGACCGGAAGACCCTTGGCGAGGCCCTCGCGGATCTTCCGGATTTTCTCGACGACCTCGGGCCGGGTCTTGCCGGAGACCTTCTTGCGGACACGCTCTCCGTTCGGCCCGTATCCGATGGAGATGGCCCCGCGCCACCGATCGCCGTCCTTGTAGATCGAGTCTTCGTTGTGGCCGCGCTTCTTGGTGCTCATGCTGCTTGCTCCTCTTCCAGGTGTGCGACGTACTCGGCGAGCGCGGTCGGGGGAATTCTGCGAAGGGTGCCGACACGGACCGAGCGGAGAGCGCCCGATCGCATCAGCGCGTAGACCGTGGTCCGGCCGACGCTGAGAAGCTCCGCGGCCTTCTCGGGCCGGAGAAGCAAGGGATCGATGTCATCTGTCATGCCGCCTCCCTCATTGCCGAAAGATTTGTTGTGGGTTGGTCGGTGGCTTTCTCTTGGAGAGCCAGCAGGGTTGCTCGCCAGCGTTGGCGTTCGGCGACCATGCGCAGCAGCCGCAGAGCGAGGGACGGGATGGTGTCGTCGCCGGCCGGGACGGGTTTCCATACGTAGCGGTGCGGGTCGGCGGGCTCGTCGGACGCCAGGCCGAGGGCTTCCATGACCCAGGTGCGGCGGTCGCGTTTATGCTCGGCCAGGGTCTTGTTCGACCACTTGCGCGAGACCAGGACGCGGCGGCCCGCGTAGCCGAGGTGTTCGGGCTTGTGCGCCTTGCCCCGGCACCGGCCCGGAGCCATGCCCGCCTTGGCGCCCTTGGGCTGGACCCCGTAGCGCAGCCAGTTCGGGCAGGCCGGAGAGCAGGGTTCGTAGCGGAGTGCTTCGGTCATCCGGGCGGCATGCGCGCGCTGGGCCGGGTTGTCGGCGTCGAGGGTGTCGCCGAGGCTCTTGGTCAGGTACTTGCTCAGGTAGCGGATGCACTGGTCGGCATCCGGGGTTCCGGACAGGACGCCTTGCACGTCGATTTGGGGGCCGAAGCGGACCACATGCAGCGGTTCGGCGTCCTCGTCGGCGTCGAGCCGGTCGAGTGCCTCCCGCCAGGTCGGCAGGAGTTCTCCGGTAACCGGGTCGAGGTAGTCGCCGTCCTGACCGTCTGAGTAAGTTTCTCCGTCCGGAAGGTCGGCCCGCGGCGTCCACACCGGCAGGTGATCGCTGTCGAACTTGACCTCGTCGACGGACGGCCACCACACCTGGTGATAGGTCGCCGCCGCGATGGCCTTGATCTCCGCGCGTGGCATGGTGCCCCGCACGGCCATGTGCAGGTGCGGGGCGAGCCGTTTTTGCGGTTCGACGGAGGAGAAGTACTGCACGTCATAGCCCGCCACCCGGCGCAGGTTCTGCACGAACCGGTCCACCAGCTTGGAGAAGTGCAGGGCGTCCCGAGCGGCGCGAGGGTAGTCGTAGGCGTCCGGATCGACCGGCACGCCTTGACCCGCCCGGATCTTCCCGTAGGAAGGAAGCGTCAGGGTGATGAACAGCGACGGTCGGTAGGTGGCCCCGTCCGAGCCGGTGAAGGTCCGCCCGAGCGTGGTGTTCTGCCGGACTCGCTTGGGCAGGTCGGGGGCATCCTGGCGCCGCCGGGTCGAGCGGTTGCGCTTGGCGGCGGTACGGCCGAGCAGGTTGCCCCGCATCCCCGCAGCGTTGATCTCCTCATCCAGTCCGGTGAGTACCGCGTCGAGATCGGTGGTGTCGTCGCCGGCCTGTTCGGCGGCATCGCGCTGGGCCTGCATGTCGGCGCGGAACTCCACCAGCCAGCGCTGTTCCTCATTCGGCTCATCCGGAGCGACCGACGGTTCGGCCTCCAGGTGCCACCCTTCCCGGCACTGGGCCATCCGCAGGTAGCGGTTGCGCTTGGCACACGGCGGGCATTTGGCCTCCATCGTGGCCCCGCAGGGCACGTTGACGTCCTCGGTGGTGCTGGTGTGGGTGTCCAGCCGCCGCAGGACGACGGGCCGGATGCACACCCCGTTGTGCTTGGCGATCTCCACCGCGACGTCCAGAGCTACCGGCATGGCCTGGCGTTCGGCGCGGGAGAGGGCGCGGCCGGTCGGGTTGGTCATGCGTCCTCCCATTCGTCGTCGGGGTCGATGAGTGCGCCTTGGCCGCACTCTCGGCACTCGACCAGGCCGCGGATCAGGTCCAGCCAGAGCGTGTTGACCGCGTGGCAGGCCGCGCAGCGCAGCCCGTCGAGGATGTGAGCCAGCTCAGTCACGGCCGCTCCCCCTCCATCTCGGTCAGATCGGCCGCCAGGCGGAACAGCGAGCCGTAGGGGTCGGTGGTGATCCGGGCGTTGAACAGCTCGAAGGCCAGGACGGGCTGAGCATGGCGCGGTCCCAGGAGGGCCAGCACGGGCCGTTCACACAGCCGGGTGATCTCCTCGTCGGTGCCGTAGAAGCAGATCCTCATCGGGTCACCTCCACCACGGGCAGCGGCGCGGTGTCCGAGCCGGAGGTGAAGCCGGCGGCCATGGCATGGATGTCGGCGTCGCAGACGTAGGCGGCGCGGACCCGGATCGGATCAGGCGAGCACTCCAGCCGCACATAGGCGACGCCCGCGCCCTGCTCGGGGATCGGTGAGATGTGATCGGCCAGCGCGCCGCGATCCCGGGCGCCGTCGCCGAGGACCATGTCGACCTGCTCGGACTCGTCCAGCCGGAGCGCGATCTTGTCGGGGAACAGGTTGCGGATGTTCAGCACGTCTTTCCGTGGGTCCTGCAGAGCCGCCAGGACACCGACCCCGACCGCCCGGCCCTGCGTGGTGAGCGTGGCCAGGGCGGCGGAGATACGGAGCTTGAGACCCTTGTCGGACTGGTAGGCGGTCAGGAACGCCACCTCGTCGACCACGACCAGGACGAAGGGGTCCTCGACGGTGGGGGTGTGGTTGCGCTGGAGTCCGGCGAACCGGTCGGCCCGCTCCTGCATCACTGCGACCGCCGCTTCCAGCAGGTCGGCGCAGCCGGCGGGGCTTGCGGCGTAGCGGTCGCCGAACAGGTCCCGGCCGAAGGACAGTTCCATCCGCTTGGGATCCAGCGCCCAGATCTCGACCAGGCCCGCGCGGACGGCGGGCAGCAGGCCGCGGACGGTCGACCAGATGACCGACCCCTTGCCCGCCCCGGTGGCCCCGGCGACCAGGACATGCGTGCCGTGCACCTTCAGCCGCCACGGCGTGCCGTCCTCACACGTGCCGATCTCCACCGGCCCGACTGACGCGGTCTCCGGGATCGGCAGAGCAGGCAGAGGTGTGGCGAGGGGATCGTGCCGGGGGAAGACGAGCAGCAACCGGCCAGCCCGAGCGACGGAGACCCGGCAGGAACGCGACCCGAACCCATGCGCCAGATGTTCAGTGCGATCGGACCAGTCCTTGACCGCTTGGCCGTGCAGCATCTTCACCGTGACCAGATCGGCCCACGAGGTGCACCGGATGGAGACCAGGCGGGGTAAGTAGTCCCGGCCCCGTAGGTGCCGCCCCAATCCGGAAATGATCATTACCGGTTGCCAGTGCCGCCGGTACACCCATACCAGCCGCCAGAAGGCCAGCAGTTGCCAGCCGATCCAGCGATTGAAGGAGATGCGGCCGAGCAGTGCCCAGGAGGTGAGGCCGACGAGCACCAGGGCGACGAGGCCGAGACCGTACTGCCAGCCGTACAGCCAGGCCAGGATGCAAGGGGCGGTGACGACGGCCGAGGCGATCGGGTGCCGCCACACCAGCCGCACCAGGCTGGCCAGCAGCCGCCAGACGAAGATGACAAGAGTGACGATTGCCGGGGTACGGAGCACGGCCGGGCGGAACACTACGGCGGTGTCCGGGGTGGTGGAGACGAGCTGTTGCGCCTCGTCCCCAGGCAGTTTTTTGAACATTAGGCTTGAGCCCTCTCTTGATTCGCATCTGGGGAGAACCGAGGGGCCGCCGGAAGTTGCACCTTCCAGCGGCCCCGCTTACCTCTCAGGCCGGGATCTCATCCAGGCCCGGCAGGGTGGGACCGGCCGCCTGTTCGGCGTGCAGCCGCTCGCAGTCGGTCAGGTAGCGCGCGGCGGCGTTGAAGATCTCGCGGGCGAGGGTCACGTCCTGCTCGGTGACCGGCCCGCCGCCGGTGGTTGAGACCGATACCTGGGCCTCAGGGGTGGCCAGGTCCAGGAACGGCCGCTTGTTGTCGGTCACCGCGGCCAGCACGCCGATCTCTGGGGTGCTGAAGGCGACGTCGAGGCGGATCTCACCGTTGCGCAGAACGGCCGTGACGTAGGTGTAGGGCTTGGGGGTGCTCATGCCGCGACCTCCTTGGTGGCCGCAGCGGTGGCGTTCTTGACGGGAGCCGGAGCGGCAGCGGTACGGGGAGCGCGCATGGCCCGTGCCCGGATGGACCAGGCCAGTCGGCCGGTGTTCTGGCCGACGTACGGCGTGACGGTCATGGCCTCGAACTCGACCGGCACGAACGGCAGGCCCGGCAGCGAGGCCGGAGGGACCGGCTGCACCGTGGACAGGATCTTGACCGCCACCGTCTTCTGTCCGGCCTTGACGGTCGGGTCGGCGTCCATGACCGCGACCTGCCACACCGGTTCCCCGGTGGTCTTGTCCTTGGCGTAGACGGTCCGCCCGTTGGTCGAGGCGTCGAAGTCCTTGACCTGCTCGACCTCACCGACGATGTAGCAGCCGTGCGGGAAGACCTGGTCGAAGCTGATGGGGATGGGGCCTTGGATGGCCATGTCATGCTTCCTTTCACTGAGGACAGCCCGACGTTCGGTTGTCCACTTGTCCGACTGAGTTGAAGATAGCTTCTTCCACTCGTCCGCACAAGTGGTTGAGCGGAACGGGTGGGAGAAGGATTAGCTCACCTGGTAGACATCCTGGAGTTCATGCAGGTCACCGGGGAGAGCGGCACTCATCACCAGGAGCACGGACCCCGCGGCGTCATGCACGGTGGCCAGCACCCCGAGAACGGGCTTGGGGGAGCCGAGCAACTCAGCCTCTTCCTTGGTGGGGTTACGCGCGGTCAGCCGCTCCGTGACGTGATCGAATCGCAGGTGCTTGACCGCCTGGAGGTGCTGACGGACTCCATGCCGGAGCGGTTCGGGCTTGTCCACGTCGGTGCCGAGCGCGATTTCCAACGGGAACCACAGCGTCTCCACCGCAGAGGGTCGGCCACCTTGCTTGGCCACCCGTCGACGAGCGATCACGGGGGTCCGCTCCGCGACGCCCAGAAGACGGGCGATGTGACGAGGAGCCGCAACGCGCTCAACCTCGGTCACGCTCTCGGCGCCCTCGGCCTGCTCGGTTACTGCCAGGCCTGGCCGGACGCGATCCGGTGGACTGTCAGGCCGGCCCTTCACGAACGAGCCACGCCCGTGCTCCCGCTCAATCCAGCCCTGCATGGCGAGTGTCTGCAACGCTCGGACCACGGTCGTGCGGCCCACGGCGAACTCGCGGACAAGCTGCGTCTCGGACGGCAGCATGTCACCAGGGGCGTACTCACCAGCCTCGATCCGCTGCTGAATAGCCTTCATCACCTGGGCATACTTCGGCGGAGCGAAGTCCATGCTCATGTCAACCGCCCGATCACTCTTCCACTTGTCTGCATAAGCACAGTACCGGCTGGGCAGGAGCCTGTCAGGACCCCCAGCAGCAGCCTGAACGGCTATCTCACCATTCCGGACAGCAGCGCGATCCACACGGCGCGAGCTTCCCGAAGCGGCCAGGCCTCGCTCTGCGAAACGACCTTTTTCTTCTTGTCGCTGAACGTTCGCTGGATAAAGGCCAGGCCGCCCGCTTCGCAGAACTCGTAAAATGTCACCCGGTGCTCATGGCAGGTCCAGGCCGTCACGCGAATTCGCTCGAACCGACGTGTCTCATTCCAGGACAGAGCCCGATGCCCATCCCTCATCGGCGGCAGATGGAAAGCCGGGCACGGTGCCCCCGGTATGGCCGTCTGTCCCGTCATGGAAGGGTCCGTGTAAAGCGCACCGCTCCGGCCGGATCTACCGTCGCCCGGAAGATCACCTGCCGTGACCAGTCGTCGGGGACCGTGCCGAAGTCGTAGACCCGGTGTGTGATCCGCCCCCAGGCTCCGGTGTTCGGTGCCATCTGGCGCAGTGCCGTACGGAGCGCGTCCATCGACGGTGCCTGTCCCGAGCTGGTCCCGCACGGCCCGAGATCGTCGGTTCCGCCGGAGGTGGTGAACACCTCCCACTCGAACATCTCGACAACCTGTTCCGGGCTGGCGCAGTAGAGGCAGTCCTCCCGCGCGGACAGTTCCATGTGCAGGCCCATGGCGGCGACGCATCCACGACGGGTGACGATCTTCCAGCCGCGCCCGTCGCACTCCGTGCACTTAACTGGTGTTGTCATGCCGGAAAGGATGTCCGGGATAACTTTCGACTCCTATCCCACGCGGATATACCACCGAGAGATATAGAGTTTTGGCTTGTAGCGATGCACCACCTCGGGGAATGATCGCCGGAGGACAGCATGCACAAGAACGCTTTCAATCCGATCGAGATTCCAGCATGGGTCTGGGATCGCGATGAAAGCAGAGAAATCCTTCAAAAGCGTGACGTAGCTGGGCTATTCAATCTCGCAGTCAAGTACGACGGCGCCAGCCAAGTCCGCATCAGCACGGCGACCGGGATATCCCAGGGCCGCATCAGCCAGATCATCCGGGGACAACGCCAGGTCACCGACCTGGAGGTCTACGAACGCATCGCCGCCGGTCTTGGCCTGCCCGACCACGCCCGCATGCTCTTCGGCCTGGCCCCACTCGACATCGCATCTCCCACCGGCGACTACGACGACAGCCACCAGGAGCAGACCGACGAGCTGACAGCCCGAATCGAAGCCGCGGCCGTCATCGACCCCACCACGGTCATGATTCTTTCCACCGATACCAACAACCTGCGCCTACTGGACCGCCGTCGTGGCGCAGCAGCGATCGCCGACAAGATGCGCGCCCAGATCGCCCAGATCGAACGCGCCCACCGGCACGCCATCCGGCCAGGCATCCGCGCTCAACTCGCCTACGTACTGTCGGAGACCGCAGCTCTCGCCGGATGGCAGGCCATCGACACCTGCGCACTGTCAGACGCTTGGGACCACCACGAAAACGCCATCTCCGCCGCTCGCGAAGCCGAGGACTCCGCCCTACTCGCCTACGCATGTGGCCAGCAGGCCTATGTCCTGGCCGACCTCGGACGGCCGGCGGAGGCTACAGAACTACTTCAGCACGTTCGCGCCACCTATGACCGCCGTGTCCCCGGCCATCTACGGACCTGGCTTGCCGCTGCCGAAGCGGAAACCGCGGCCATACTCGGCGACGAGACCACCTGCCGCACAGCCCTCGACCAGGCCGCCACGCTTCTCCCCGAGGGAGACGCCGACCCTCATTTGCCGTACGTCTCTCTTAACACCCACCACCTTGCCCGCTGGCGCGGTAACTGCCTCGTCCGATTCGGCGACCCCGACACCATCGAGGATCTCCAATCGGCTCTCACGGGGATGGACGGCACCTATAACCGCGCCGAGGCCGGGCTGAGGTGCGACCTGGCTCACGCCTTCTTGGCCATGGGGGAGTTGGACGCCGCGCAGCCCCATCTCTACCGAGCTGGACAACTCGCCACCATGACCGGCTCTCGCCGGCACGGGCGACGCGTCAAGGAACTCACCCGAGCGGCTACCCGCGGCCTCCGTTAAGCCGCTCTCGCGCGTACAGGAGCCCGACCAGCACGCCGGAGTTCCAGACGTCTCCCCGAGCGATCATGTCCGGGATCTCGGCCATCGGAATCCACTCCAGCCGATCGGCCTCCACCTCACCTACCGGCTCACCGACCAGTTCGGCACCCCGGCCGAGGAACACCAGGTGTTCAGAGTCGACCATGCCCACCATCGGTTGGAACGTGATCAGGTGTTCCATCTCCTTGGGCCGATAGCCGGTCTCCTCTTCCACCTCACGAGCAGCGGTGTTCTTCGGGTCCTCTCCGACTTCCACCAGGCCGCCGGGCAGCTCCCAGCCCCACCGGTCGAACAGGAACCGATGCCGCCACATCATCAGCACGCGGTTCTCATCGTCGACCAGCACCGTCATGGCCGCCCGACCCAGATGAACCGCGTGATGCTCGAACCGCTCCCCGTCCGGGATCTCGACGTCCACGAGCCCGAGGCGGATCCACTCGTTGTCGTAGATCAGCCGCTCGCCATGGACGATCCAGCGCGTCTGCTCCTCGTTGGTAGCCACACAGCGAAGCTACAGCCCAACATCCCCGACGTACACGGGCATGAGCAGTAACCTACGCACGCTATGCCTTGGAATCGGCCTAGCGTAGCGAGTCGACCTGGGGAGCTCCAGTACCTTGCCACCGTGGGGAAGGTCCTTGCATCCCAGTCCAATCAGGCAGCAAGAGAGCTACTTGGTGACATCCTCTACTTACCGGTCCATGAGGGCATGTCTCGACTGAGCAACGATTCGAGCACATGCAGACAATCGCCGACTCACCACTGTCGAACAGATGAGATTCACCTTATCCATGCTTTAACAGTGACATGAACCTCGATATAGTTTGGCATTCACCTTATCTAGACTGCCAAGTGGAAAACATTTTCTACTACTCAAAATCGAACACTTCCTTGATCGTTTGGTTTGCTACATCCATTCCAAATCCTTCAGAGACCTCGCGGTCATCTATCGATCGATGGTAGAAGCCGAGTATTTCCTCTTCGCGTCCGCGCCAGATAACAGCAGATTCGACCGCAGAGAAATCCGCCACAAGGCCATTCATTCTTACAACAACACCCTTGAGGCGACCAATCTCCCGGTCTGAATCCACTTCGGATGAGGGAGACCACTTGTAGTGAACGAAGGCATTTCGAAGATTAATCGCATGGTCTAAGAGCTTTAGATTCTCTTCATCGAGGGCGGGAAGTCCTGCTAACTCCCACAGCACTGTGGCTTTAGTGGGAAGCCGCAACTCTCTTAAGAGAGGCAGGATGAACTTAGTTGAGTAGCCTTTACGCTGGAATGCTTGAGAAAGCATGCCATTGACAAAATGCTCTACCCATGTTGCATACAAGGTGATAGCGATGCGATCGTCGCCGTTGGCGGCTTCCTGTGCAGCCCGTTGCCGCAACGTTTCTCTATGATCGAAAGATGGCCAGAACTCTGTACGTTCCCCTTCGGATGCACTCACTATTCCGCGAAGGATCTCATGAAAATCTTCCATGATGTCTTCAGGCGCTCTGTCGGAAACTTCGATTGACCCGTCTTCAACGTAGGATCGGAAGATTAGCTCAAGCGTGTGCCTTCTATGTGCCGCCAGTTCCGAAAGCAGCACCTCATCATCATCCATAGGAGCAATCTAAGGGACTGAGCGTACAGAATCTACCTTTTTTTGCAAGTGTCAGATCTCACTCGGCGCTTCGGCCTCGATCGATGCCGATACCGCTTAGGGCATGTCCTAAATCTGGAGCCCCTATAGAGCATCATCTCCCAGCGCTTGAGAAGACTCTTCAGCACTTGGAGCCCTTCTGCCTTCAGCTCTTAGAAGTGCTCTACCGGCAACTAGCATTGCGTGAATTTCCCTAGCGGTAATAGGTATCGAATGCTCCCCCCTGCGACGGACGATTGAAATCAATCCGCGCTGATACTTGCCATCCACGAATCCTCCTTGCACCAAAAAGGGCTTGCGCTCCTCTGGTTGGGGTGGGATGAGAATACATAAGATCTCTCCGCCCTCCGTCTTGATACTCTCAATTTTTATGCGCTCTATTGGCGGGTGAATGTGTGAGTCCAGAGATTGATGATAATTCTGTACTCTCTTCCCGTCTAGTGGAAGTGGAGTGATTTTTCGCAAAACATCGCGACCCTCAGCCTTCTCTGAGCGAATTCCTAAAATTAGAATCCCTCCGTATTCCGAGTTGGCGAATCGCGCCACATCTTCGGCAAGCTCGCATTGCCACTGTTTATCGCGCTTCATCTCGTACGGTGACGACTTAACTTCCAGCCATTCGTTCTCTGCCAATCCTAGGAGCCGTGCGATACTGCCAGTGCGAACAAGTTCGTACACCGTCCGAGGATCAGTGAAGGACTGATTAAAGAAGAAAGTTGAATAATTCAACTCTTTTCGAATGGTACAGATCTGAGACACGGTGACAGACGAAGGGCACACCCCTTGCACGGTCCATACGTAACTTCCAGGGTCGTGGCTCATGCGTATGCCGTAGGGTTCTTCTGTGCTCTTGGTGCGACGCAGTCGGCATCCGTACTCTTCCAATATGGACTCGACTCTACTTGCGACCACCCTTAAGGGAATTTCTTTGTTGGATCTTACCGATAAGTCGAAATCAAATTCGTCGCCTAGTGTAAAGTCAACGAAAATCATCGGACCCTCTTCCCAGGGGAGGGGCATCATGTCGTCAATGCATAAATTGACCTCTCGGTTGACTGATTTATTTGGATTCCCGGATGGGTCGATGGGTGGAAGCAATCTTCGGTATTCGAAAATTCCATTTCGGAGTGTTGCTAGAGAGATGCTTGGTGCTTGATCGCTAGACATTTCAAATTCAATGTCATTCATTGTCCACAATGCTGCGCTTTGGGTGGTCAGGTGAATTATTGCCTCTCGCCAAGAGGCCCCTGTGGATGCGTTGACTTCCATGCCGTCAGTATGATCCAACGCCTCTATGCATGTCACCCCTTTAGGGAGTTACACCCCTGGCGGCTGTTCCATAGCGGGCTACGCAAAAACCATGTAGCCGATGGATTGCCGAATTGTTCTTATGGGTATCAAGGCGGCGGCGCGGCGCGCCGCCGTACCCCCGGCCCTCCGCCCGCCCGCCGTCCGGGCGTGCGGCCTGGGGGCCGGTCCCGAACGGCGGCGGGACACCGGGCCGGGCACCGCACGCCGGCCCCGCCGTACCGACCGAACGCTCCGGCCGGGGTTGCCACGCCGCCGCACAGATGCAGCTCTACGATCGCCACAGCATGGCTGGGCGCCATAGATTGCCGGGGGCGATCGACGATCCGTGCTTCGTTCCTCAGCACGGCTCACCGAGCGGCATTGTTGCGGTCCAGCTCCATGCCGAGGTATGAACCAGCAGGCGAGATGCTGTCCTCCATGATCCGAAAAGTGTGCGGAATAATCTCCGAAGTAGATCGCCTGCCGCATGGCGGCACCGCAGGTCAGAGGTCATTGAGCGGTAGAACGGGCGACGCCTTGTAAAACCATCAAAGGAGGTTGTGGTGGCCGATCCCCTCGTTCCGTTCCGTTGGTTGGAAGCTTCGCCAGGAGTAGGAGACCGTGAGGATCTGCTTGGCGAGATTTTCTGCGTGTCCTTTTTTCGTGGGCTCGAACCTGCCGAGGTGCTGCGCCGCTTCGGGGCCGGACGCCCAGGGCGGGAGAAGACCTTCCATGAACTCCGTGTCAAGGTCTGGGAGTCGGCAGGGATGACCGGCAACGACTATGTCGGCGTCGTCCAGGTCGGTGAGTGGGGCGTGGCCGTCGAACCGGGGGGCTTCCAGGCGGTGCTGGCCGAGCCGTTGACCGGGCTGTCTCGGGGATGCGAGGTGGTGGCCGTGGGACGGCACGATTATGCGGAGGACAGCTTCGTGTACGCGGTAGATGGCAAGGTCGCCACCAGCTTCACGCCGCACCTGCCGGGCACGCGGTGGGGCAGCGACCCGGACCGGATCAACGAGCTCATGCGTGAAACCGGCTTGCCTCCGGAGAAGTTGGATGAAGAGGAATGGGAGGCGACGTGGGATGACATGTACACCAACAGGATCTCGCGTGCGTTCTTGCTGGCGGCCAAGATCACTGGCGTGGTGTTCACTCCCAGCATCCTCGACGGGCCCCTACTCGTCGGCGCCATCAGTCAGTGATCACGAGGGCGGCGTGCACTGATGCCGCAGGTGGCTACCAGGTCTTCCCGGTTTACCGCCGATCCGAGGTTCAAACCGACGTCTGCAGGGGGAAGGCCCTCTCTCTCCCGAGAGATCTGCGGTTCCGGCGGCGATCGTGGCTGGCTCTGCCTCGCGGGATATATGCGGGATGATCTTCCCTGATAGGGGACAGGTAAGAGCCGCATCCCGAGGTCAGACATCTGATGTAGTCGGGAACGTCAGCCCGCTGTAAAACCGTTGGCACTCCAACTCTGGGAGCCAACTTGGGAGCCACCAAGCCGCACGCCCCTGGATCGAGCTGGACTGATACGAACAGACGGATCGTTCGCGACCTGCTCGGCGAACTGGCCTGAACATCCCCGGACATCATTTGGGGACCTACGGATCAGAAGGTTGGGGTTTCGAGTACCTCCGGCCGCACAGCAGGTCAAAGGCCCTCTGGGATCATCCCGGAGGGCCTTTTTCATGTCCGTACAGCAGCGTTGTACAGCAACGCGGACTCACACAGGCGATCTCCTGCGGACAGCATGCGTCAAGGCCGGGGCGGCGCGGTCGGAGCGAGAACGACGAACATCAAGGGCCAGCGCCCCAGCCCCGGCTCTCCGAAGCCGACAACCTTGCTCAGGCACCGCCGAGGTCACCCCGGAGACGGCGAACCCACTCCGCGGGGAAGACCTGCTCAAGCCGCTCTCTGCTGATCTCCAACATCCCCTCCTTCGCCAGGGGAAGGAGGGCGCCGTTCTGGACCGCCGCGTGATTTTCGGGAGCCGGGCAGATCAGGACGGCGAGGATCCGACACGTCCGTTGCACCTCCTCGACCCCGGCGGCATGGACCATGCTCTTGATAGGGCCCCACGCCGTCTGCACGGCAAGAGCAACCAGCGCTTCGGAGAGAGGGCTGGAACGCTCGTCGTTCCGAGATTTGATGATGGCCGCCGTCACGTATTCGGGTATTCGGTCCACGGCTTTCGAGAACTCCTCAATACCCTCGGACAGGGCTACGAGGAGATCGCACCAGAAGTGATTGGTAAGGCTTCTTCTGGCTTCTCGTGGCTTGCTGCCGCCGAACCTCTTGTCCAGTTCGCTGATCACGGAGCCGGTAAGGAGGTCGCCGACTTTCTGGACGTGTTCGATGGTGCTTGGATTTTCGGACAGCCAGTCAATGAGATCGACTGTTGCACTGTCGGTGGCGGCTGCCTGTCTGCGCTGGGACGGCTCTCGTCGTCCCCTGGGAGGTTGGGTCTTAGCCCAGTCGGAGTCGCTGCGGTCTCTTGCCTCCTGGCGACCGATCGGGGAGGGATCGCGGGCCAAGGCGACACCGTAAGGCCAACCGTGCTGCGCCCCGCCACAGTCGGAACATCGGCACTGATGCCGCTTGGCGCGCTCACAACTCGCAGGGTGCGTCATTCGCCCTCCATCACGTTCGGTGTGAAGGCGAACTGAGCAGCTCGCCGGAAATCCTATTCTTTTAAATCACAAAAAACGAAGAGTGAAATCGTCGCGATGGTTAGTTCGATATGCCTTTTCGGTTACGAGTAAAGCTCTTGCATGTGCAAAATGCCCTTTGGGGTGATCCCAAAGGGCATTTTGCGGCAACGGATGAGGAGCTATATCTCGCTTGAACCGTCGAGGCTCTGATTGAGCCGGTCGAGCGCCTTGCGCGTTTCCGGGGAGGGAATCTGAGTGTAGACATCCATGGTCATCGAGATCTGCGAGTGCCGCAGGATGCGCATCGCCACCCGAGGGTGGACGTCGAGGGCAGCCAGGAGCGAGGCGCAGGTGTGCCGGGTGTCGTGGACCCGGATGCGCGGGACACCCGCTTTGCGGCATTGAACCTCGAACGATCGGTTGAAATTGCGCGGCTCGATTGGCGTGCCGTTCCTCGTGGTGAAGACGAGATTGGAGTCCTTCCACTTCGCTCCGGCCGCCTTGCGGGCCTCCTCTTGAGTTCGCTGGCGGTGTCTGAGCGCAGTGATGCACAGGCCGAGCAGCGGAAGCGATGCGGTGGAGTCGTCGGTCTTGGTCGTCTCGCGGTGGAGGAGCTCTCCCCTGACACGGTTGAGCTGTCGAGAGATCCACACTTGTTCTCCACCGAGGTCGACGCAGTCCCAGGCGAGCCCGAGCACCTCGCCCCGACGCAGGCCCAGAACGAGGATCAGCACGTAGGCCGCGTAGAGCGGGTCATCCTCCGCCCGCAGGTGTTCGAGGAACTTCCGGGCCTCGTCGACGCCCCATGCCACGTGCTGGCGCTTCTTCTTGGTCTTGCTTGGGTTGGGCAGGGTGGTCAACGCCGCGACGTTCTTGGGGATCAGTTCTTCTCGGATGGCGGTGCTGAGCGCGGAACGCAGGACTCGGCGGATGCCCGCGATCGTGCTCCGGGACGGATATCCCTTGCAGCACTTTCCGATGGCGCAGCATCGCCGTTTGGCTTCCGTCCGCCGGTGGTCCTTCTTCTGGTCACAGCAGGTGCAGAGCGTGACCAACGTGTTCAGCCACGTCTGAACCTCGCGGACCGTGAGCTTGTCGAGCCGCTTCTTGCCGAGGCTGGGGATCATGTAGAGCCGCACCAGCGGCTCATAGGCTACGTAGGTCGTCGGCTCCCGGTTGGGTTTGATCACCTCGGCGAGCCAGCGAGTCAGGTACGCGGCGAGGGTGGGGTGCTTGGTCGATACCGGTCCCTTGCTCGCCAGCTCGTGGAGCTTGAGCCACTTCTCATGGGTCTCCTCACGAGTCTTGCCGTAGGCCCATTTCCGGGTCTTCTTCCCCTCGGGAGTGACGACCCAGACGTAGCCGGCCCAACCGTCCTTGTACGGGAAGACCGAGCCCTCACCGTTCGAGCGCTTGCCCATCAGGCAGCCTTTCCACAGAGTCGGTTCACGTAGTCGTTCAGGGCGGTTTCGGGGATCCGACGGCAGCGCACGCCGACCACGATCGAGTCGAGTTCGCCGGAGCGGATGAGCTGGTAGAGCGTCCACCGACTGACCTGGAGAACGGTCATGGCCTGCGGGACGGTGAGCAACGCGGGATTACTCATGGACGCCTCCCGAGTCAGCGAAATGGTTTCCGGTAAGGGCACTTACCAAAAGGGCGTCACCGGCCGAGTGGCCCTGTCCGGCGTACTCCCAGTGCGAGACGACGAGGACGGTGTCCTCGTCGAAGAGCGGCAGGCGACCGGTGGCGATCGCTTCCCCGCGCATGTGTTCGGTGCGAGCGGCGCGGAGGGTGCCGAGGGTGGTGGAGTAGCGGCGGCTCTTGGTGGAGAAGTGGCCGCGGAAGCCGAGCATGTGAGCCCACTGGATGAGCCGGAGGTCGGCCAGTTCGTCGAGAGCGCCCAGGCGCAGGCATTCGGCGATGAGCCGCCGGGGGTGATCGCGGAGGTTGAAGGCTTCCAGGTCGTCGAGGGGATTGATGCGCCGATCCAGGGTGCCGACGCATTCGGCGGCCTTGGTGGCGTACTTGGCGATGTAGCCGGCGACGGCTTGTTCGGTGAGGTCACCGGTCATGGTGATCTCGCGGACGTCGAGTTGAGCGCCCCAGCGCAGGACCCGAGCGGGATCGTCCCCGGCGGCCGGGACGGTGACGGCCACGGCCGAGGCGGCATGTTGTACGGCGTCGGCCAGCGCGTCAGCCGTCGCCCAGGCCGGTGGAGGTGTAGCCGGCCCTTCGGGGCCGTCGACGCGGATGACCGCGTGAAAGTGGACGACGCCGCGCCGCTGGTACTCGGCAACCTTGGCGAAGGAAATCGTGAGCTGTTCGCGGAGCTCTCGCTGTGTCAGCCCGGCGTTCTTGGCGACGCGTCGGCGCAGGGCTTCGGTGAAGCGCCGCCACAGCTCCGGGGACATGGCGTTGAACAGCACCGACCCCGCATAGTCGTAGCAGTCCGGGCACAGCGGTTCACCAAGGCATCCCTCGTCGGCGCCGTGCCGGGTGGTGCAGGACCTTACTCGACCGTGCGGGCAGGTGGCCGCGTCGCGCCGGGCGTGACACGGCAGGACAGTGCCGTTCTTCTCCCGCCGGGTGTGGACGGTCCCAAAGGACGGCGCGGTGAGGGTGACGAACAGGCACGGGTGAGCGGTGACGGAGTCCGGGACGCCCTTGCCGCCGACGAGGCCGGCGCGGACGAGTTGGTAGGTGTCGGATCGGTAGGTCTCGGCGCAGGACGGGCAGCGGGTTGCGCGGCGGGTCTTGCAGGGGACGCGCAGGATGCCGTCCGGTTCGGTGGCGGTGGTGTAGCTGTGGAGGCGCCCGCCGGTGGCGGGGTCGACGTGGTGGACGTGGCCGCGTAGGTGGATGGGCTGTCGGCAGCCGCCGGTTCGGCGGATCTGGGAGGCCCAGCGGGCGTATTGGGGGTCGTGGAGCCGGGTGATGAGTCCGGCTACCGCGTAGGTGCTTGGCATGATGGGTGGGTCCCTTCCGGGCTTTCGAGGTTCGGTGCGGGATGGCCCCCGACGTGGCGGACGTCTTGGCGGATGTGTGGTCACGCCGGGGGCGCCGAGGCTCAGCAGAAGCCGAGTCCCTCGCAGTGCTGGCAGGTCTGGCCGTGGCTGTCGACGCCGGTCCCGCCGCAGTGGCAGCACAGCCAGCGCTTGGGCACGATGTCGACGAGCGGGGCGTCCTGGTCGTCGGTCATGTGATCCATCTCCCGGTGTCGCGCTTGAGCGCGGTGTTGATGAACACGCGCCAGGTATGGGGCCGTTCGTGGAGCGGCATGATCGGCGATATCTGGCCGACGGGGAGGATCGTGCGAATCTTGTTGGCGGCGTAGGCGATTTCGGCGTAGGTGCCGTCGATGCGGATGCGCATGGCGGTTCTCCTTCGGCTCAGGCGGGTTCGGGGCTGTCGCGCAGGGTGCGCAGCAGGTCGGAGGCGAGTTGGCTGGACACGCCCAGGCGGGTACGCAGCAGGTCGCGGGTGATCGGTTTGCCGTGCCGGGCGTGGTGTTCGTCGGCGACGCGGCGGGCGTAGTCCAGGAGCGGATCATCCGTACCGGCGTCGTTCTGGCCGTTCTCGGTGCCGTTCTGGCCGGGCACGGCGAGGCCGGGCAGTGGAACGGCTGCGGCGGGTTCGGGGACGGTCTCCGGTACGGCGTCCGGAACGGGGACGAGCTCCGGGGACGGTTCGGGACGGGGTTCGGTCGCGCGGCGCTCCAGCATGGAGACCGCGATCAGGAAAGCGCCGGCCGGGGTCGCGGCGGTGATCCAGCCCCAGGCGGAGGGTTCGGCCTGGGCGAGGTTCGCGGCCAGGGACAGGGTGATTCCGCCGACCAGGACGAGGGTGGGCCAGGAGATCCAGCCGTCCCGCCGGCGGCCGTTCTTCTTGTCGCGTTGCCGTTCCCGGGCGGCCATGACGCAGGTGAGGTCGACGCAGACGGCCACGGCCCAGGCCATCCAGCCGTTCTGTCCGTGTTCGGTGGCAGTGTCGCGGATGTGGGTGAAGCTGCCTGCCCCGGCGATGAGCGCGAGGATGAGAACCGGTGCGGAGTCGGCCAGCCGTACGGCCAGGCGGGGTGCGGTCGTGGTCATGGTCGGGTCTCCTTCCGGACCTCAGGCGGCGAGTTCGGGGGTGTCGGCGCCGGGCAGTTCGTGGCCGAGGCCGGAGGCGGCGACCTGGTTCCAGGAGGGGGTGACGTCGGCGTAGGTGCCGGCGGCTTGTTCGGCGGCGGTGGTGGAGACGTAGCCGGACCGGGCGCGATACCAGCGGCCATCGGAGCCGGTGATCACGGCGACGCCGGGCAACTCCGGGGCGATGGACCGGGCGGCGACCAGGGCGTCGGGGTCGAGGTCGCCCAGCGTCATCACCGCGGTTTCGGGGTCGTTGACCCGATGGCAGACCCGCCCGCCGATCTGGGCACGCAGCGCCGTGACGCCGGGGCCCAGGTCGGAGCCGATCCGCTGACCGGACAGCACCAGGTGGATTCCGAAGGCGCGGCCGAGCTGGGCGATGCGCAGCAGGGCGGTAGCCGTACGGGTGACCTGATCCTTTTCGGCCTTGTCGGCGGTGAGGAACAGTTCGGCCAGCTCGTCGACCAGGACCACGACCGGAATGGGCCGGGCGGCGTCGGGAAGTTGCCAGATGTCGCGCACCCCGTAGCGGCGGCAGGCGAGCATCCGGGCGCCCATCACGGCGATCAGGTCGCTCAGGAGGTCAAGGCACTCGGCGCGGGTGGTGGCCAGCGCGGTCAGCCGGGCGGCGTAGGCCGACAGCTCCACCCCGCCCTTGAGGTCGAATCCGACCAGGGCGACCGGTTGCGGGGCCAGGCCGACGATGAGCGCGTTGATCAGGTTGGACTTACCGGACTGGGTGGCGCCGGCGTTCATCCAGTGCGGGATGAGCCGCAGGTCCATCCGCCAGGCCGCGCCGGTCTCCAGCACCCCGACCACCGGCCGGAGCAGATCTTCGGCCCGCCAGCCGTCCCGAGGTTCAGCCGGGGGGACGGCGGGCGCGACGTGGGACAAAGGGTCGCGGGTGATCCCCTGGAGAGTGACGCGGCCAGGTCGGGAGCCGACCACCCGGACCGCTTCGATCCGCCAGGCGTGCGCGAGGCGTTCGCAGACCTTGGCGTAGTCGTCGGGCACCTGTCCGTCGAGGAGGTGGAAGGTGATCCGGAAGCCGTGCCGGACCGGCCGTGGTAGGCCCATCCAGGGTTTGGTGTCGACCGCGACCCGTTGGAAGCGCCGTTTGACCTGTACGACGCCGGTCGAGGCGACCAGGCCGGGGACGGTGGTGAACCACCAGCGGTGGCGTTTCTTGGTCAGTCCGCAGCCGGAGGCCACGTGCCGCCAGGTCCAGCGCAGCCACAGGGCTTTGCGCGGGAAGACGATCAGGGCCCAGTAGGAGGCCGGAGCCCAGCGCCGCCAGACGATCATCGCGAGGAGGATGGCGAGGACCTTGAGTAAGGGGTGGCCGAGGTCGATCACAGGTCCGCCCCCGTTCCGGCGGAACCGGCGGGGACGAAGGACTGCGCCCGGTAGGAGATGCCCCAGCGGCCGCCCTGCTCCCAGACGTAGCCGACCAGGCCGACTGGGACGACTTCCTCGCCGGCGATGACCCGCGGTTCGGGCGTGGTGCTGACCTTGACCAGTTCCATGCGGTTGAACTCGTCCTCGAACAGGAGCGTGAGTTCGTACATGGTGTTGCCGTCCTTGTCGCGCTTGATCTCGCCGGTGTCCTTGTTGACCAGGCGGGGCTTGGCGGCCTTGACGCAGGTGATCTGGAGCTTGGTGACGTCGACGGGGATGGGGATGGTGCGCATGATCGTTTCCTTTGCTCGATCGAATTCTTAGAACACATGGAACACTTAGCATTCCATGTTGTCAATGAGTGCTTCGGCGACTTGGTTGGTTTCTTTACCTGGGTGTGCTCAACTGGAGGTGAGACGAGGAGAGCGCAGATGATGGTGGAGAAGACCGGCCGGCCGGCTTACTTGCAGATCGTCGACGAGCTGCGCGCCCAGATCCGCGCCGGCTCACTCGCGCCCGGTACGGCCCTGCCGTCCATCGCCCAACTGGGCGAGCGCTTCGACGTCTCCGCCAGCGTGGTCAAGGCCGCGATCAGCGTGCTCCGCACCGAGGGAGTGGTCATCGGCCAGCAGGGCAAGGGCGTGTTCGTCTGTCAGGCCCCCGCCGAACCTTCCGAGTCACAGGCATCCGACGCGACCGCCGAGATCCTCGACCAGCTTGGCCAGATGCGTCAGTCCCTCAAGGAGCTGGGGGATCGGCTTGCCGCTGTGGAGGCGGCAGTCTTCGAAGAGCAGAAGTGATCTCACCGATCCGGCATGCCAACTCGTCCAGCTCCACCCGGATCGCGGCCAATTCCCAGATGATCCGCTGCGGGTCGACGTTCATCGGTTTCTCCCTTGCTCTGTGGTGCGTTTCGCCTTTCGGGATGGCCTAAGTTCACCGTGAGCTGGGGGTTTCCGGTATCACGCCGATCTAGTTAAGCTTCTTCAGTTCCACTCAACGCCCATTTACACATGCGTTTTCACATGCACGACCGCACACCGCGCACCGTCCCCGAAGCGTGAAGGCGAAGGTATGCAATGAAGACGACCCAGCGCCCCGGCTGGACCCCCTCCCGCCTGCGGGAACACCGCGAAGCCCACGGCCTCACCCTCGAAGCCGCAGGCGAACGACTCCGCCAGGCAGCCGGCCGCCACGGCCTGAGCGTCCCGGCCGCCAACTTCCAAACGCTCTGGGGACACGAGCAGGGGACCGTGTTCCCCGGCCCGCATTACCGGCGCGCTTATTGTCTGCTCTATGAGGCCACTGAGCCCGAACTAGGCTTTCGTCCCCCTCTGCCCGGTGAATCACAGAAAGCGGAAATCGTGATTTCCGATCTGCCTGCGCCCGCTGATCCCGCAGCCGACAACGCCGCCGCCCAGGTCATTGAGGAGGCGTTCACGAAGGTCTCCGTCGGCGGCATCGAGTCCGGCGACTCCCCGCAGGCGCTTCTTCGTAGCCGGGTGGTCGACGCCTGGCGCCGACGCCACGGCGGAGGCAGCCCCAAGCCCATCCTCGTCCTGGTCGGCGGATACGCCGGATCCGGCAAGACCGAGTTCTCCCGCTTCCTGTCCGACATCACCGGCTGGGCGTTCCTGGACAAGGACTCCCTGACCCGCTGCATCGTCGAGCGGCTGCTCATCTCCCTCGGTGGCGACCCCAACGACCGCCACACCGACCTGTACCTGAAAGAGGTCCGGCCGCTGGAGTACCGGTGCCTGATGGAGACCGCGTGGGACAACCTCAACGTCGGCACCTCCACCATCCTGTCCGCCCCGTTCATCGCGGAACTGAAGGATGCGGCGTGGTTCACCCGCCTGGAAAACCGGTGCGCGGCCAAGGGCATCGACGTCGCGGCGATCTGGGTCCGCTGCGATCCCGAGTCCATGCGGGAGTACATCGAGTTCCGCGGCGCCGCCCGGGATGCCTGGAAGCTAGGCAACTGGGAGCAGTACGCCGAGGGTCTGCAGGTCGAGGCCAGTCCGCCCACTGCACATGTCACGGTGGACAACCGGCTCGGTTCGGCGATCAGCCTTGCCGACCAGACCCGCGAGGCGCTCAAGCGGATCCTGACGTGAGCGGTCTGCAGGGGATCGTCTTGTACGGCCCGCCGGCCAGCGGCAAGGACACCGTCACTGCCGCGCTTCACCGGCTGGATCCGCGGTTCGTATTGCTGCCCAAGCTCAAGGTCGGCACCGGCCGGGCCGCCGGGTATGAGTTCGTCACGGCTGAGCACTTGGCCAAGCTCAGAGACGCGGGTCGTTTGGTAGCCGAGACTCACCGGTACGGCAACGTCTACGCGATCGACCGCCAGGCGATCGAGGACCGGCACGCCGCCGGCTACGTGCCCGTCACGCACATGGGCAACATCGCCGACCTGCGCCAGCTCATCGGCGAGGTTCCGGACGGGTGGCTTCGCGTGCTGCTCTGGGTCCCACGCGAGGTCACCGAGCAACGATCCCAAGGCCGCGGGGACGCCGACACCGGCAAGCGCCTGACCGCATGGGACGAGACCCTCGCCGACCTGGAGGCCAACACCGACGCGGGGTTCTTTCACCTGCGCCTCCATACCGACCAGCTCAGTGCCGACGCCGCAGCCGAGGAGATCATGGGTGCCTACGACCGACTACAGACGGCCGCGCTTCCTCGTGAGGAGGCATGCCCCCCGTGAGTCGAGCCGCGACGTCCGGCGGAATCAGGTCCAGCCGCCACCAGGTCCCGCAGTCGGCGCACTCGGCTCCCGTCCACATTCCCTGGGGGTTCGACGTCCAGCGCACCGAGCCGTGGGAACAGCCGTCACAGAGGAGCCGGTAGCCCGCTGGCAGGACCGTCACTGCTTCCGCTTCCTCTCGGTTCGCTGCGCTGATGCCGACCATCGCGTTGTCCGTGCTTCCCCCGCCCCTGACAGCAGCGGAGGCCATGTCTTCCCGAGGCCAACTCCGTCTGTGGGGGTTGGGTGGGATGAACGGTGTCTGTCAGGGGGTGGACAGACACCGTTCATC
>NZ_NGFP01000379.1 GCF_002149035.1 Streptosporangium minutum | reverse complement strand
GTGTCGGCCTGGGCGAGGGACGGGGTCGCGAACACGGTGGTGCCGGCGACGAGCAGGGTCAGGACACGGGGATAAATCTTGCCGGACAGGATGGTTCCTTCCATAAGGCCGGCCGGGTTAGCTGTCGGGCTCGGGCGTGGAGGCCGCCCTACAGCGCGGGAAGCGCTGATTCGCCCCAAGGGATCCCGTCGAAGGCGGCCCAGGGCACATGGCTCCGCCGTGCGAAGCGAGGTGTCCTGGACGCCGTGGATCCCGCAAGGTGGTTCCCCGGCTCCGCGCAGGCCGAAAGGGGGACGGCCGGTGCGGATTAGGCGTCGGTTCGAATGGAGAGGACCATAACCAAAGTTAACGAAAGGGTCAATACGACGCAAAACCGGACAAAGCGATCACGCGTCCCGGGCGCGCGAAAATGTCCGGTGGGTGAGATCATTGTTCGATTACCGAGACGGACCGGTAAGGTGCCTGCATGGATTCGCGCAACATTCGCCTGGCAGTCATCCCCGGGGACGGGATCGGAGTCGAGGTCGTCACCGAGGCCCTGAAGGTCCTCGAAGCGGTCGGCACGAAGGTGGAGACCACCACCTACGACCTCGGCGCCAAGCGGTATCACAGGACCGGTGAGACCCTCCCCGACGCCGTCCTGGACGAGCTGCGCGGATACGACGCGATCCTGCTCGGCGCGATCGGCGACCCCAGCGTGCCCCCGGGCATCCTGGAGCGCGACCTGCTGCTCAAGCTCCGCTTCGAGCTCGACCACTACGTGAACCTCCGCCCGGTCAAGCTCTTCCCCGGCGTCGAGACCCCGCTGGGCAAGGCCCGTCCCGAGGACATCGACATGATCGTCGTCCGCGAGGGCACCGAGAGCCTCTACGCGGGAGCCGGCGGCGTGCTGCGCCGGGGCACCCCGCACGAGGTCGCCACGCAGGAGTCGCTGAACACCGCCTTCGGCGTCGAGCGGGTCGTCCGCTACGCCTTCGACAAGGCGCTCACCCGGCCGCGCAAGAAGCTGACGCTGGTCCACAAGACCAACGTGCTCACCTACGCCGGCGACCTCTGGGCCCGCACCTTCGACCGGGTCAGCCTGGAATACCCCGACGTCGCGACCGACTACTGCCACGTCGACGCCGCCTCGATGTTCTTCGTCACACAGCCGGAGCGCTTCGACGTGATCGTCACCGACAACCTCTTCGGCGACATCATCACCGACATCGGCGCCGCCGTCGCCGGCGGCATCGGCCTGGCGGCCAGCGGCAACGTCAACCCCGACCGCACCGCGCCGAGCATGTTCGAGCCGGTCCACGGCAGCGCCCCCGACATCGCGGGGCAGGGCAAGGCCGACCCGACCGCGACGATCCTGTCGGTCGCCATGCTCCTGGACCACCTCGGCCTGGCCGCCGAGGCCGCCAAGGTCGAGCAGGCCGTGGCCGACGACCTCGTCGAGCGGCTGACCGGCTGGGCCGGCCGGACCACCCACGAGATCGGCGACGACATCACCGCCCGAGTAACCGGCTGACCAAGCCGCCTTCCCGATCCCAGACGCGCCCGGCGGCTCACGTGAGCCGCCGGGCGCGTCTTCGTTTACCCCGGCAGTGCCGGGTTTCGACATGGATGCAGTAGTTTCCCGTTAGCCGGTCCATCGCAGAATGGACTCAAGGGCAGACCGCAACAAGAGAAGGATCTCCGTCATGACCACCGCTCAGAAGCTCAGCTTCGACGTGCAGCTCTCCGACCACGCTCGCACCGCAGCCGAGCGTGAGCGGGTACTGGCGGAACCCGGATTCGGGCAGACGTTCACCGATCACATGGTCTCGATCGACTACACCGAGGGGCAGGGCTGGCACGACGCGCGGCTCATGCCGTACGGCCCGCTGAGCCTGGATCCGGCGACGGCGGTCTTCCACTACGCGCAGGAGCTCTTCGAGGGCCTGAAGGCCTACCGCCAGGAGGGCGGCGCGATCGCGTCCTTCCGCCCCTATGCCAACGCCGCCCGGTTCAACCTGTCGGCGGCGCGGATGGCCATGCCGGAGCTGCCCGAGGAGACGTTCGTCGAGTCGCTGGAGCTCCTCGTCCAGACCGACCGCGAGTGGGTCCCCACGACCCCGGGCCACAGCCTCTACCTGCGTCCCTTCATGATCGCAACGCAGCCCGCCCTCGGCGTCAACTACCCCTCCCGGACCTACCGCTACATGGTGATCGCCTCCCCGGCGGCCGCCTACTTCGGCGCGGGCAGGCCCGTCTCGGTCTGGCTGTCCACCGAATACACCCGCGCCGCCCCCGGCGGCACCGGTTTCGCCAAGTGCGGCGGCAACTACGCGGCGGCCTTCGTCGCCCAGCGCCAGGCCGTCGAGCAGGGCTGTGACCAGGTGGTCTGGCTCGACGCGAGCGAGCACCGCTACGTCGAGGAGATGGGCGGGATGAACCTGTTCTTCGTCTACGGCGACCGCCTGCTCACCCCGGCCCTCACCGGCACGCTCCTGCCCGGCATCACCCGCGACTCGATCCTCTCCCTCGCCTCCGACCTGGGCCTGACCGCCGAGGAGGGGCGCCTGTCGATCGAGGAGTGGCAGGCGGGCGCCGAGTCCGGCGAGCTCACCGAGGTCTTCGCCTGCGGCACCGCGGCGGTCGTGACCCCGGTCGGCTCGGTCAAGGGCGCCGACCGCGCCTGGACGATCGGCGACGGCACCCAGGGCCCCGTCACCTCCAGGATCCGCGAGGAGCTGGTCGGCATCCAGTACGGCTCCCGCCCCGACGCGCACGGCTGGGTCCACAAGATCTGCTGACCCGGACACGAGGAGAGCCCGGCCTCCCACCTGGCTGGGCTTTCCTCTGTACGGCCTACGCCAGAAGTTTTCCGGTGTCGATGGTGAGCTTCCAGGGCTCCGGCAGATCCAGGGGCTCCCCGATGGTCACCTGATGTTGCTGCTGATAGCCCTTTTTCCCAGGGTGGCTGAGCAGCCGAGCGATGTTCTGGAAGCCATCGATCACCAGGTAGAGCGGGACACCCGCGATCGCACAGTTCTCGGGCTTGGTGACGTGGTCGTCGTCCCGGCTACTGGGAGATACCACTTCCACCACGAGTAGTGTCTCCTCGGCGTAGACGTTCTCGTCATCCCACATGCGAGGTGATTGCGGGACGACAAGGAGATCGGGCCTGTAACGATCTTTCTGGACGCCCAGGAAGATCTTGACGTCGTATACGGGGTGCCATCCCCGCTCTGTCGTAAACGGGGTTAGCTGGAGCAGCAGTTGCAGGATGGCCTTGGCGTGGTTGAGCGTGGGCAACTCTCTCACCACGATCCGGCCGTTGATGATCTCGACCTTTCGATCAGGCCACTGATCGCAGGTCTTCTGGTAGCGCTGTTCGAGCTCCTCGTGATTAGTGGACATGGGTTTCGCCTCGCGACGGTCCAGAGTCTTGGCCATGGTCTCGTCTTCCCCTCCGCGCGGGTGGGCGCAACGTGTTTGACACGCGACTCAAAGTAATCGCAAAGATTCGCGCCCACCTGCGGTTCGGGGAACTTCTCGTCAGTGCTTTCGAATCATGGTGATCCCGTCGGCGATGGGGAGCATCAGCGAGGTGACGCGGCCGTCGGCCATGACCATGTCGTTGAACTCGCGGATGGCGCGGGTGTCGTCGTCGTCGACGGTGGGGTCGGCCACGTGCCCGTTCCACAGAGTGTTGTCGACGAGGATCAGGCCGCCCGGGACCAGGCGGGACAGCAGGATCTCGTAGTAGACGGGATAGCCGGCCTTGTCGGCGTCGATGAACGCCAGGTCCACCGTCTGTCCGTCGGGCAGCTCCTCCAGGCGCTCGGCGGCCGGGCCGATCCTGAGCTCGACGCGGTCGGCGACCCCGGCCTTGTCCCAGTAGCGCTGGGCGATCGCCGTCCACTCCTCGCTGATGTCGAAGCAGGTCAGCCTGCCGCCGGGGGCCAGGCCCCGGGCGAGGCAGATCGAGGAGTAGCCGGTGAAGGTGCCCACCTCCACCACGTTCTCCGCGCGGCTGATCTGCGTGATCATTGTGAGGAACGGCCCCTGGTCGGGGGAGAGCTGCATGACCGCCCTGTCGCCGGTGGCCTCGCGGGTCTCCAGGGCGAGCGCGTCCAGGACGTCGTCCGGCTGGGTGGTGTGCGCGATCAGGTATTGCCCGATGGCCGGAGCCAGATAAGTCGCCTTCATGCAGGCCATTCTCGTCACCGTCGGCCGATCCGCGACAGAGGCTCGCGCGGGAACCGGCGAGCTGTACATCTCGGATCCTGAGATCGATGTGTCAAATGGTGTCAGCGTATGGCAGACTCCGAAGCATCATGTTCTACGGTCTGCTCATTATCGGCAGGCGCGCTGGCTGAAAAGGGACACCGCCAGCGCGCAGACCTCTCACGTCCGTGAGGGGTTTTTTTGTTTCTCAGAGCCGGATGAGCGCGCGGCGAATCATCGAACCCGCGACAGGAGACTGACATGCCCGACGACCGCTTCCATGTGTATGACACCACGCTGCGTGACGGCGCCCAGCAGGAGGGCCTCAACCTCACGGTGGTCGACAAGCTGGCCATCGCGCGCCATCTGGACGGCCTCGGCGTCGGGTTCATCGAGGGCGGCTGGCCCGGTGCGAATCCGAAGGACACAGAGTTCTTCAGGCGGGCTCAAACAGAGCTCGACCTGAAGCACGCGCAGCTCGCCGCGTTCGGCGCGACCCGCCGAGCCGGTGTGAAGGCAGCCGACGACCCGTTGGTGGCCGCTCTGCGCGAATCCGGCGCGCCGGTCGTGACCCTTGTCGCCAAGAGTCACGACCGGCACGTGGAGCTGGCCCTCCGCACGACTCTCCAGGAGAACCTCGCGATGATCCGCGACACGGTCTCCCACCTCCGTGCGGAGGGGCAGCGAGTCTTCCTCGACGCCGAGCACTTCTTCGACGGCTACGCCTCCAACCCAGCCTACGCGCTGGAGGTCCTGCGCACCGCCGCCGAGGCCGGAGCCTCGGTCATCGCCCTGTGCGACACCAACGGCGGCATGCTCCCCGACGAGCTCGCCGAGGTCGTCCACGCGGCCGTGCAGACCTCCGCCCGGGTCGGCATCCACTGCCACGACGACACCGGCTGCGCGGTGGCCAACACCCTGGCCGCGGTGAAGGCGGGCGCCACCCACGTGCAGGGCTGCGCCAACGGGTACGGCGAGCGGTCCGGCAACGCCAACCTCTTCACCGTCGTGGCCAACCTCCAGCTCAAGCGGGGCTTCGACCTCGTCCCGCGGGAGGCGCTGGCCGACATGACCCGGATCGCCCACGCGATCACCGAGGTCACCAACGTCACCCCGAACTCCCACGCCCCCTATGTGGGCGTCTCCGCCTTCGCGCACAAGGCCGGGCTGCACGCCAGCGCCATCAAGGTGGACCCCAACCTCTACCAGCACATCGACCCGGAGCGGGTCGGCAACGACATGCGCATGCTCGTCTCCGACATGGCCGGTCGCGCCTCCGTCGAGCTCAAGGGCCGCGAGCTGGGCTACGAGCTGTCGCCGGAGATCTCGCGCGAGCTGGTCAACCGGGTCAAGGACATGGAGTCCAAGGGCTACACCTTCGAGGCCGCCGACGCCTCCTTCGAGCTGCTGCTCCGCGACACCGTGGCGGGCGAGCGCAGGCGCCACTTCGAGGTGGAGTCCTGGCGGGTGATCGTCGAGCGGACCCGCGGCGGCGAGCTGGTCAGCGAGGCCACGGTCAAGCTGCACGCCAAGGGCGAGCGCATCGTCGCCACCGGCGAGGGCAACGGTCCGGTCAACGCCCTGGACAGGGCCGTGCGGCTGGGGCTGGAGAGGCTCTACCCCGAGCTGGCGGAGGTCGAGCTGATCGACTTCAAGGTGCGGATCCTGGAGGGCACCCACGGCACCGACGCGATCACGCGCGTCCTCATCACCTCCAGCGACGCGACCGGCGAGTGGGCCACCGTCGGCGTCGACGAGAACATCATCGAGGCCTCCTGGCAGGCCCTTGAGCAGGCCGTCACCTACGGCCTGGTCCGGGCGGGCCACGCCGCCGACTGACCCGTACGGCCTGGTCCGGGCGGGCCACGCCGCCGACCTGACCCGGTCCCCGTGGGGTACGGCCGCGCCGTACCCCACGGGCCCGCGGAGGAGGGCCTCAGGAGAGGTCGGAGCCGCTGACCCGGAAGCTGACCGAGCCCTTGGACGTCTCCAGGCTCACCTTGCCGCCGGCGCAGGAGAGCGAGGGCTTGTCGGTGCCCGGCACCACGACGGTCAGCAG
>NZ_NGFP01000378.1 GCF_002149035.1 Streptosporangium minutum | reverse complement strand
ACTGGGACCCCAGGGAGCGGCGCAGGGCGACTCCCGGCGACTACGCCAAGGCCTACGACACCAACTTCGGCAAGAGGATCGACGCCGTGGACCAGATCAGCGCGTGCTGACCCGTCCGGGGGCGGCGCGAGCGCTTCCGCCCGGACGTGGGTGAGCGGCGCTCCGCCACCGGTTCCGGACCCGGGACGGCCGCCCCCCGCCCTTCCCCTCCTGCCAGGGGAACGCGCGCGGTGCGGCCGTCCCGGGTCCGGAACCGGTGGCGGAGCGCCGCTCACCCACGTCCGGGCGGAAGCGCTCGCGCCGCCCCCGGACGGGTCAGCACGCGCTGATCTGGTCCACGGCGTCGATCCTCTTGCCGAAGTTGGTGTCGTAGGCCTTGGCGTAGTCGCCGGGAGTCGCCCTGCGCCGCTCCCTGGGGTCCCAGTCGATGAAGCAGGCGGAGGCGTTGGCGTAGAAGGAGTAGACGTGGTCGTGCAGGTTCGAGGGCATGTCGCGGTAGCCGCTCGCGGGCGTCCATCGCCAGGGGGTGCCGCTGAAGTTCCGGGAGTACCAGAAGCAGACCTGGCCGCTTCCGCACTGCTCGGACGCACGCCTGAGAGCCGCGGCATGCTCGGCGGAGGAGCCCGCCTGCGCGTGCGCGGGCACGGCGAGCCCCGCGCACAGGAGACCGGTGGCAAGGGCCGTGGCGGCGAGGCGGGTGTTCCGGATGCTTGATTTCACGTGGATCCTCTGGTCGGGGAGTGCTGTCGTCCGACCGATGGTGCCCTGCCCGCCTCCGTCACTGCAAGTGATTATGTAGTTACCAGAAGTGATGTAAGTCGATCGCGGCGCCCGCCGGGGCCGATGGGAGGGGGCGGGCGCCGTGAACCCGCCGCGGGCCGCGGGGGCGGCCGGGCCGCCCCCGCGATCCCGGCCCGCCGGATCCCGGTCTCCCCGCCGGAACTCAGCCCGCCAGCGCGGCGAGCGCGGCCGCGGTCTCCACGGGCTTGGAGAACATCGGCCAGTGACCGGTGGGCACCGTCTCGAAGCTCCACTCCGGTCCGGCGAGCGCCGCGAAGAGCGGGTGTCCGGCCGTGATCATCGCCTGGACCTGCTCCATCGGCAACGAGCACGCGATGAGCGTCTTGGGCAGCTTGTCCACCTCGCCCTTCAGCGTCAGCGGCTGGGTCATGGTGCCGTACGGCTGAGGCGTCGCGCGGGAGGCGAACCAGTCGAGTTCGGCCTCGCCCAGGCCCTCCAGGCTGGCGCCGGCCTGCTCCTGCTCCTGCCAGGAGGGCAGCGGGTAGGCCGTCCCGCCTCCCTGCTCGGCGACCCGCGCCTCGATGAAGGCCCTCCAGTCGGGCTCGTTGAGGTCCATGAACGTCAGGCCGTCGGCCGTCGGGCCGGCGTCGAGATAGACAAGCCGGGCGACGCGCTCGGGGATCCGGTCGGCCGCGCCCGTGACGGCCGCGCCGGCGCCGCTGTGGCCGACGAGGATCACGTCGTGCAGGTCCGCGAAGACGACGGCGTTGACGACGTCCTGGATGTGCGTCTCAAGGTCGACCCCGGCGCCCGCCAGGTGGGAGCGGTCGCCGAGTCCGGTGAGGGTGACCGGGTGGACGTCGTGACCGGCCTCGCGCAGCGGCGGGACGACCTTCTCCCAGGCCCAGGCGCCGAGCCAGAAACCGGGGACCAGAACGTAGGTGCTCATATGTTGTCTCCTTCTTCGTGTGGTTTGATCATAGGATTGAATCCGGACAGAACCGGTCCTGATTTTTTGGGAGATCTCGATGACCGTCACCCGGGTCCTCGCACTGCTGGAGATCCTGCAGGCCGGCCCCGGTCTGACCGGGCCCGAACTCGCCGCCCGGCTGGAGGTGGACGAGCGTACGGTGCGCCGCTACGCGGTGAGACTCTCCGAGCTCGGGGTGCCGGTGGAGGCCGAGCGCGGGCGCCACGGCGGCT
Organism: Streptosporangium minutum; assembly: GCF_002149035.1. Taxonomy (GTDB): domain Bacteria; phylum Actinomycetota; class Actinomycetes; order Streptosporangiales; family Streptosporangiaceae; genus Streptosporangium; species Streptosporangium minutum. The sequence continues at coordinate 4,373 of NZ_NGFP01000378.1, read as the reverse complement.
ACCGGCTCCTGCCCGGCTACAAGCTGCCGCCGCTGATGCTCACCGACGACGAGGCCACAGCCGTCGTGCTGGGGCTGCTGGCCGGGCGGCGGACCGGCCTCGCGGTGGGGGAGACGGCGACCGAGAGCGCGCTGGCCAAGATCCAGCGGGTGCTCCCCCAGGCGCTGCGCGAGCGTGTCGCCGCGGTGTCGGCGACGCTGGGGCACACCAGGGCGCCGGTGCCCGCGAGCGCCCCGAAGGCAGGGCCGCTGCTCGCGCTCGCCGACGCCGCCCGGCACCGGCAGACGGTACGGCTGGCCTACCGGTCCTGGCGGGGCGAGTCCTCGGAACGCGACCTGGACCCCTACGGCATCGTCTTCCACTCCGGACGCTGGTACGCCGCCGGGCTCGACCACAACAGCGGGGAGGTGAGGACCTTCCGGGTGGACCGGGTGGCGGGCGCCGTACGGACCGGGCGGTCCTTCGGCGACCCGGGCGACTTCGACGCGGTCGCGCACGTGATCGGGTCACTGTCGGCGGTGCCGTACCGGCACGAGGTGAAGGTGCTGCTGACCGCCACCATGGAGGAGGCGCGCAGGAGGATCCCGGCGGAGACGGCGACGCTGACCGAGACCGCCGGCGGGATCCTGCTGGAGACCAGGGCCGAGCAGCTGGGCGGGATGGCGCAGATGCTGGCCGGGCTCGGCTGGCCGTTCACCGTGATCACCCCCGACGAGCTGCGCGGGGAGATCAGGGCGCTGGCCGGACGGCTCATGGAGGCCGCCGACGCCGTGCCCTGATCCCCCGCTCAGCGAGGCGGCAGGCGCGGCACCGTGAGCCGGGGCCGGTCGGCCGGATCGGGCGTGTGCGGGGGGTGGAGGAGCAGGCGTTCCAGGGCGACCTCGATCGCCTTGTCGAGCTGGGTGTCCACGCCGCGGGCATAGTCCTGCGGGGTGATGTCCACCTCGATGTCGGGGTCGGTGCCGTAGTTCTCCACCCGCCAGCCCACGTCGTCGAAGGCGAAGGAGAACTCCGGCTGGGTGGTGACCGTGCCGTCGGCGAGCTGGTGCCGGGGCCAGATGCCGATCACCCCGCCCCAGGTGCGCTTGCCGATCAGCGGGCCCAGGCCGAGCAGCTTGAAGGTGTGGCTGAAGATGTCACCGTCGGAGCCGGCCCACTCGTTGGTGATCGCGACCATCGGCCCCCGGGGGGACTCGTCGGGGTAGGGCTCGGGCACGCTCCACCGCGGGAAGTTGTAGCCGAGGCGGCGCCGGGAGAGCTTCTCCAGCAGCAGGGCCGACACGTGGCCGCCGCCGTTGAACCGCACGTCCACGATCAGGCCCTCACGGTCGTATTCGGTGAGGAAACCGCGGTGGAACTCGGAGTAGCCTTCCGGCCCCATGTCGGGGATGTGCAGGTAGCCGACCCGGCCTCCGCTGCGCTCGTGGCAGTGGGCCCGGTTGGCCTCCACCCAGTCGCGGTAGCGGCCCGGCTGCTCGTCGCCGATGGCCCTCACGTTGAAGGTCCGCTTGTCCTGCCCGCGCCTGACGGTGAGCTGGACCTCCTGGTCGGCCTGGTTGACCAGCCGTTCGTCCGGGCAGGCCGACGCCCCGACGGGCTGGCCGTTGACGGCAAGCACCGTGTCGCCGGGCCGTACGTCCACCCCGAGGCGGTTGAGCGGCGAGGTGACCTCGGGATCCCAGCGGTCGCCGTTGACGATCCGGGCGACCCGGTAGTGGCCGTCCTCGAAGGACCAGTCGACGCCGAGCTTGCCCTGCCGGTAGTGCGGCCGGGACGGGTAGGCCCCGCCGCTCTCGTAGGCGTGGGAGGTGCCGAGCTCGCCGAGCAGCTCCCACAGCAGGTCGGAGAACTCCCCCCGGGTGGTGACCCGGTCCACCAGCGGAAGGTAGCGCCGGTAGACGCCCTCCCAGTCGATCCCGGCCATGTCCTGGGTCCAGAAGTTCTCCCGCTGCAGCCGCCAGGTCTCGCGGAACATCTGCCGCCACTCGGCCTCCGGGCGGATGGACACCTTGACGCGCGACAGGTCGACCCATCCGCTGGCGCGGCTCGGCGTGTCGTCGTCCTCGGGCGTCTCGCCCGCCTTGATCACCCGCAGCCGTTTGCCGGCCTGGTAGAGCAGGGTGGTGCCGTCGCGGCCCAACTGGAACTCCGAGACGTCCCCGACCAGGGTCTCCTGCTTCTGTCCGGCGAAGTCGTAGACCTGCAGCGTGCCGTCGGAGGAGTCGGCGTAGTCGTCGCCGAGACTGCCCTCGACGGGGAACGTCAGGTAGAGGGCCTTGCCCTTGAGCCCGGCGATGCGGTCGTAGCGCCCCTCGGGGACGGGGAAGGCGACGACGCGGTCCTGGATGCCCTCCAGGTCGATGACCACCTCGGTCTCCTGCCCGTCGTCGTCGTCGTCGTTGTCATCGTCGTCGTCGTCCTTGAGCGGCCGGGGTTCCGGGACGAAGGGGGAGCGGACGTCGGCGCGGAGCCCGATGGCGTAGGGGCGGGAGCCGAGGGGGAATCCCAGGTCGAACTGGAGCTCGTCGTAGACCGGGTTGAAGACGCGCTGGCCGATGAAGTAGAGGTAGTCGCCGCCGGGGTCGAAGGCGGGGCAGGTGTCCCACAGCACCGGGCGGGTGGCGGCGAACGTCTCGCCGGTCTCGACCCGGCACAGCTTGACGGCCATGGTCTGCGCGGTGTCACGGCAGGCGTAGGCCAGCCAGCGGCCGTCGGGGGACCAGGCGAGGTCTTCGATCGCGCCGAACCTGCTGGCGTCGATCACCGTGCTCCGGGCGCCGGCCACCGCGCCGCCGGTGAGGTCGACCACGAGCAGCTCGTTGCGGTGGTTGGCGATCGCGATCCTGTCGTCCTTGGGGGAGGCCTCCAGCGCGGTGACGCGCCCGGTGTCGAGGTGGTCGAGCTGAACCGGTTCGGCGCTGCCGTCGGCGGTGAGCACGGACAGCACCTCGCGGTCACCGTCGTCGCTGGCCGCCGCGATCAGCCGCTCGTCGTCGTTCAGCCAGGTCAGCAGGCGGTAGCGGACGCCGTACGGCGCGCCGTGCTGGCGGACCGGGCCTTCCCAGCCGGCGAAGGAGAACGCCTTGCCCCGGGTGGTGATGGCCAGGCCGCTGCCGTCGGGACTGAGTGTGGCGCTGTCGAGGAAGTCCTCGGCCGGGGCGAAACGGCGGTTGCGCTGGGTGCGGGAGCTGCGCAGGCACACCTCGACCCGGTGGGACTCCCCGTCCTCGACCAGGTAGAGCTCGGCCCCGGCGTGGTAGACCAGCCGGTGGCCGTCACCGGACAGGTTGCGGGCGTAGTAGTCGGCGTGGTCGGAGTGCCTGCGCAGGTCCCCGCCGTCCGCGGTGCAGGAGTAGACGTTGCCGACGCCCTCGTGGTCGGAGATGAAGTAGACCCGGTCTCCGGCCCAGCAGGGCGAGGCCAGGTTGCCCGGCAGGGCGATGAGCCGCCGGAACTCCCCGGTGCCGATCCACAGGTCGCCCACGGTGCCGCCCCGGTAGCGCTTCCAGCGGGCCGGGTCGGCGGTGTTGCGTCCCAGCACGATCTGCGGGCCGTAGGAGATGGAGTTGGCCGGGCCGTACGGCAGGCGCTCCGGAATCCCGTCCGGGTGGACCCGGTGCAGCCACTTCAGTCCATCGAAGGGCTGGGACTCGTCGCTGGCGTACAGGACGGAGCCGTCGGGATCCCAGCCGGTGACGGTGGAGCGGGCCCCGTGGTAGGTGATCCGCCGGGCCGCCCCGCCGTCGGAGGGCATCACATAGACCTCCTCCGGGCCCTCCTCGCGGCCGGCGAAGGCGAGCTGGTCGCCGAGCGGGGAGAATCGGGGGTAGCCCGCCTCGGCCACCCCGGCGGTCAGCCGGAAGGCCCGTCCGCCGGTGGCGGGCACCATCCACAGGTCGTCCTCGGCGGCGAAGACGACCCTGTCGCCGAAGATCGTTGGGAATCGCAGGTAGGCGGACATCGTGTCACTCCATGATCGGATGACCGGTGGGGGCCCGCTCCGGTCGCCCGATCATGATTTCACGGCTGTGACATCCCGGGTCCGTTCCGGGCGCCTTGGTCGCTTTGCTTATTTTTAGGGCTTTTACCCTTTTTTGGCCGGCCCGGCAACGCTTATGACCCTCATCGGAGTCTTCTCCCGCCCATCCGGGGCGCCGGTGGATTCCCGCTCCGCGCCCGCTCTGTTCTCCATCGCGTTAAGTGTGGCAATACATATTTTTCGGACATGATTCCGTTTAGTGGCCTTTAAGAGCATTAATACCCCGTTGTTCCGCTGCTCGCGGCGTGGCGGGTGCGGGCCGCCCCGCGAGGGCGGTCAGGCGATGATCGCCTGGCCGATCCCCGCGCCGCGGGCCGGTGCGCCCGCCCTGCCC
>NZ_NGFP01000377.1 GCF_002149035.1 Streptosporangium minutum | reverse complement strand
GGACGGCGGTGGGCTGGGCGGCGGGGTTGTGGAACCAGGCCTTCTGGCCGAGGTACCAGATCGCCGTCCAGTCGCCCTGGCGCTCGGCCACGGCGTAGCGCTGGCCGGTGTTGGCGCGGGCGCTGTGGTCGTAGACGCTGTAGAGCGAGTCGCCGGTGGGGTGCTTGCCGATGTCCTTGACCAGCGGGGCGTCCTCACGCGGCTCGGTGCGGAGCCAGACCGACGACGAGCCGTGCGGCGCGCAGTCGGCCGTCGGGTTCTTGCGGTCGCAGCCGTAGTAGTAGGGCTGGTTCTTGGCGTAGTCGGGCAGGATCATCACCGACTGCGCCTTCGGGCCGCCGGAGGTGTGCAGGGGCTTGCCGAGCAGCTCGAAGTAGTGCGCCCAGTCCCAGAAGGGGCCCGGGTCCTCGTGCATGCCGCGCACGGTGGTCGGCAGGGTGCCCGGCACGTTGTCGTGGCCGATGATGTGCGCGCGGTCCAGCGGGACCCCGTGCCGCAGGGCCAGGTAGCGCACCAGCTTGGCCGAGGTGCGGTACATCGCCTCGGTGTACCAGGCCGCGCCCTCACCGAGGAAGCCCTCGTGCTCCAGCCCGATCGACTTGGCGTTGACGTACCAGTTGCCCGCCTGCCAGCCGACGTCCTTGGTCTTGAGGTGCTGGGCGACGTGGCCGTCGCTGGAACGGAGCGAGTAGTGCCAGCTCGCGGGACGCGCGGGGTCCTGCACCAGGTCCACCGAGGGGCCGAAGTACCCCTCCATGTCGTGGATGACGATGTAGTCGACCTTCTGGTTCCACGGCCGGTTCGACAGGTCGTGGTTGCCGTAGTCGTCGTCGGGCAGGGCCTGGTAGGGCGCCGGGATCCACTCGCACGAGATCGTGGGCGGACACTCGACGCCGTCGCGGCCGGGCCGGCGCAGGCCGAGCCTCTCCAGCCACTTCTCAAGCTTCTTCAGGCCGGGCACCGCCTTCAGCCCGACCTTCTGCCCGTCGTCGGTGACCCGCTCGGCGCCGGCCTGGATCGTGGCGTACACCTCGTCGGCGAAGAACTTCGCGGCCTCCGCCTCGGACGCGCCCGAGTAGCGGGCGACCGCGCCGTACCACTCGGCGGGGTCGGCGCTGAGCGGCGCGCCGAGCTGCTTCTGGTAATCGGCGAGCAGGGCCGCGCCACCGCGGATGTTCACGGCCGGGTCGGCGCGCAGGGCGTCGCGGCTCGCGCCGGTGAGCTCGGCGGCCTTCTCCAGCGTTCTGAGCGAGGCGGGGATCTCGGCCGGCGTCGCCGGCCGGGCGGTGACCGCGAGCGGGCGGCCGTCGTCGCCGCGGGGGTCCTCCTCGCCCTGACCGTGGTGGTCCGTGGCGGGCAGGTCGGTCAGCGCGGCGGCGTCGGTGAGGTGCATGGGGCCGAACCCGGCGGAGTTGCTGGGCCGGCCCGCGTTGGCGTCCCACCGTGACTCCAGGTAGGACACGCCGAGCAGGACGCTCTCCGGCACGTCGTAGGCCTTGGCGGCCTCGGCGAAGGCCGTCTGCCGGTCGCCTGGGGCCGCCTGCGCGGCCGACGCCGGCTGTATGAGGGCGAGACCGCCGACGGCGATGACGGCCGCGGCCGTCATGCGGAGCGGCGTGAGTCGTTGCATGGGGGTTGCTCCTCGGCTGGGGGATCCGATGCAGTCAGACTGCGAAGTTAAGATCGCGATGTCAATAAGTTTCTTCATATTTGTGGCAGTTGGAGAAGAATTTCTTCACCATCTGGCGTCGGTAAGGTTGAGCCGTTATGGGGATGAGCGCGGACCTCGTCGTGATGGGCGCCGGACCGTCGGGGCTGGCAGCCGCCTGGCGGGCGGCCCGGCGCGGGCTGTCGGTGACGGTGCTGGAGCGGGCCGACCACGTCGGCGGGCTGTCGGCGAGCTTCGAGGTCTCCGGCATCCGGGTGGACCACGGCAGCCACCGCCTGCACCCCGCCACCCCGCCGCACCTCCTGGCAGACCTGCGCGGGCTCCTCGGCGACGATCTCCAGCGACGGCCCCGCAACGGACGCCTGAGGATCGCAGACCGCTACGTGGGTTTTCCGCTGAAACCCGCGGAACTGGCCAAACGATTGCCTCCGGCGCTGCTGGCGGGGGTGGCCCGCGACGCGGTGACGGCCCCCCTGAGAGGGGCGGGCCGCGCCGGCACCTACGCCGGGACGCTCCGGGCGAGCCTGGGCCCCGCCCTCTACGAGGCGCTCTACGCGCCGTACGCGCTCAAGCTGTGGGGGCTGCCCGGCGAGGAGATCGACGGGGACCAGGCGCGCAAGAGGGTCACCGCCGACAGCCCGTGGAAGATCGCGCGCCGGATCCTCCGGGGACGGTCCGACGGGCAGGGAAAGATCTTCTACTACCCCCGCCGGGGCTTCGGCCAGATCGTCGACGCCCTCGCCGACGCGGCCACCGCCGCCGGAGCGGACATCCGCCTCGGTACGGCCTGCACGCGGATCGAGCCCGCGGCCGGAGCCGTCGTCCTGCACACCTCACCGGGGCCGGGGCCGGGGTCGGGGTCGGGAGCGAGGGCCGTGTCCGGGGATCCCGTGCCGAATGCGGGTTCCACGGCGGGGACCCGGCTGACCGCCGGGCGCGTGTTCTCCACCATCCCGATGCCCGCCCTGGCGCGGCTGGTGGAGCCCGGCCCCGGGCCGGAGGTCGCCGAGGCGGCCGGGCGGTTGCGGTTCCGGGCGATGGTGCTGGTCTACGCGGTCCACGAGGGCGGGCGGTGGACGCCGTTCGACGCGCACTACCTGCCGGGCCCCGAGACGCCGGTGACGCGGATCTCCGAGCCCGCCAACTACCGTGTCAGCGCCGACGATCCCGGCGACCGCACCGTGCTCTGCTTCGAGATCCCCTGTGCGGTGGGCGACGAGATCTGGGCCGCCGGCGACTTCTCCGGCGTCGTCCGCGACACCCTGGCCCGCTCCGGGCTCCCGCCGGTCAACCTGGCCGAGGTGGTCGTACGGCGGGTGCCGCACGTCTACCCGGTCTACGAGACCGGCTACGCCGAGCACCTGGCCGGCCTGGACGCCTGGGCCGGGACGATCCCGGACGTGACCACCTTCGGCCGCCTCGGCCTGTTCGCCCACGACAACACCCACCACGCCATGGCCATGGGCTACGACGCCGTCGACTCCCTCACCGAGACGGGCTGGGACGGCTCCGCCTGGCGGGCCGCCCGCAGGCGCTTCGCCGAACACGTCGTCGAGGACTGACCTCCGCGAGGCCCGCGAGGCCGTGAAGGTCGGCAGGAGTCCGTGAGCCCCGGCGGGTCCCCGGCCCTCGCTCCGGGGGCGCCGGCGGCCGGACGGATCTCGCGGGAGCGGCTCCGGATCACCCGCCCGTGGGCGGCGACTCCCTCAGCACGAGGTCGAGCAGTCCGGGGAACGCCTCGTCGAACTCGGGCCGGCGCAGCCGGTTGACCCGGCGCGGACCGGCGTCGCGCTGCTCGATGAGACCCGCCTGGCGCAGCACCGCGAAGTGGTGGCTCCGGGTCGCCTTGCCGACCGGCAGGTCGAAGGTGCCGCAGGCGCGTGTCCAGTCAGGCTCCCCGGCGAGCTCGCACAGGATCGCCCGGCGCACCGGGTCGGCGACCGCGTCCAGGGCGGCCTGCAGGGGGACGTCCGCCGGATGGACGTGGGTCAGGTTCCGGGCCCGTGCCGAACCTGCCGGGCCGCCCGCGTCCGCCGCGCTGTCCGATCTCGATCGTATGCTCATGTGGTCGACCTCCATCGAACAGTTTAGGTCGCCCGTGATGACCCGACGGGCCGGACGGGTCCGCCCGGGGACGGGGACGCGGTGTACGGGTGCCCGCCGTTCTGCTCCTCTACGGCGAGTTGAGCTCGCGGTGGACGGCGGGGACGACCTTGCGGAGGTAGGGGCCCAGCTTGACGAAGGACTCGCCGGTGGCGCGGAAGGCGTAGCGGATCGGGACCTCGTGGTAGCGGTAGCCCTTGGCCAGCAGGTCCAGGGTGAGGACCTGGGCGTAGTTGTAGTCGTGGATCACTTCGGCGGCGCGGGCCGCCGAGGGGGAGAAGGCGCGGTAGCCGCTCTGCCCGTCGGTGACGCCCTGCCTGGTCATCCAGCGGACCCAGACGGTCAGCACGCGGTTGCCGAACCGGCGGTGCGCCAGCATCCGCTCGATGTTCCCGGCGAACCTGGAGCCCACCACGTAGTCGGCCTCGCCGGTCAGGACCGGGCCCGCGACCCGTTCGATGTCCTCGGGGAAGTACTCCAGGTCGGCGTCCAGGTAGACGACCGCGGCCGGGTCCTGCCGTACCGCCTCCGCCAGCCCCCGCCGCACCGCGGCCCCCAGGCCGAGGTTCCCCGGCTRGGACACGACCGTCGCCCCCGCCTCCCGCGCGAGCGGGGCCGAGGCGTCCGTGGACCCGTCGTCCACCACGATCGTGACCACCCGCCGCCCGGCGACCGAGGCCGGGAGGCGCCTGACCACCTCCCCGACGGTCGCCTCCTCGTCGTGGACCGGGATRAACACGACGACCGGCGCGTCCGGGGAGACGGGCAGGGGGGCCGGCCGCGCGGGAAGCACCCGGGGCAGCCTGAGCCTGGTGGGAGTCACGAGAGCGAGTCCTCCGACGACGAGGGAGTAGGCGGTCTTCAGCGCGTGGGTGAGCAGGGCGACCGCGAACGCGGGTCCGGAGGCGACGCCGAGGGCGGTCAGCGCCGCCGTGGCCGCCGCCTCGTAGGAGCCGAACCCGCCGGGGGTCACGGCCACGGTCTGGGCGGCGATCGTCACGGCAGTCACCGCCACCGCCTCGGCGGGCGACAGCGCCACCCCCGCCAGCCGGGCCACCTCGTAGACCACCGCGGACTCCAGTACCCAGGCGGCCGCCGCCGCGGCGAAGACCGGGGGAAGCGCGGTCAGCGCCCGCCGCCGCCCGGCCCGGCCGTCACCGCCGGGGGCGAGCCGGAACGTCCCCCGCCCGGCCCGGCCGTCACCGATGGAGGCGAGCCAGAACATCCCCGCGAGCGTCGTCGCGGCGAGCACGCCGACCACCGGCCAGATCCAGCCGCCGACGAGCGTCCCGACCAGGCCGGGGGCGGCGGCCAGCGCGAGCAGCGCCACGGCGGCGAGATCGGCCGAGCGCAGGGCCACGGTGGAGGCCACCACCGCGGGCGCGGGGAGTCCGGTCCTGCGCAGGACCGTGGTCACCCGGAGCGCCTCGCCGAGCCGGAACGGCAGGACGTGGTTGCCGAGCAGGGACACGTGCAGCGCGGCCCAGGAGTGGCCGAGGGACAGCTCCGGCAGCACCCGCCGCCACGACCAGGTCCGCAGGGCGAACGCGCAGCCGTACAGCAGCAGGGCCGCCAGCACTCCCGGCGGATCGCGGAGCAGCGCGCGGAACGCCGCCGCGAGGTCCGGACCCGACACCACGCGGGCAAGGTAGGCCACGGCGACCGCCAGAACCAGCAGTCCGAGACCTCGGCGGACCGTCCTGGCCAGGGAGGAAGCGGGCATGGGGGTCCTCACCGGGAGCTTTGCGCTTTAGCTTAGTGAGGTTAGGCTACCTTTAGTGCGTTTGAGGAAAGGGTCAGGGGTGTCGTCCATCGTGACCGGGGCCTCCGGGTTCATCGGCCGGATGCTGACCCGGATGCTCGTCGATTCGGGTGAGAAGGTCATCGGCATCGACCGCGTTCCCCAGCCTCCGCGGCCGGGGCTGACCGTGCTGACCGCCGACCTCCTCGACGACGACGGGTTCGTGCGGGCCGCCCTCGCCGACGCCGACGCCGTCTACCACCTGGCCGGCTGCCCCGGCGTGCGCGACCACGGCGACGGCATCGCCTGGCGCCGCCACCGCGACAACGTCCTGGCCGGAGCGCGGGTGCTGAACGCCGTCCCGAAGCACGTGCCGCTGCTGGTGGCGTCCTCCAGCTCGGTGTACGGCGGGGCGCGCGCGGGCCGGCCCAGCTACGAGGCCGACCCCGTCCGGCCCGCCGGCGGCTACGCCGGGAGCAAGGTGCTGCTGGAGCGCCTGTGCGCCGAACGGCTCGAACGAGGCGGCAGGACCACGGTGCTGCGGCCGTTCACCGTGGCGGGTGAGGGCCAGCGGCCCGACATGGCCCTGTCCCTGTGGCTGGCCGCCGCGCGCGAGGGGCGCCCGCTGCGGGTCCTCGGCTCGCTGGACCGCACCCGCGACGTCACCGACGTGCGCCAGGCCGCCCAGGCGATGATCGACCTCGCGGCCTCCGGCGCCCAGGGTGTCGTCAACATCGGCACCGGCCGCGGCCAGACCCTCCGCGCCCTCGCCGCCGCCGTCGCCGAGGTCCTGGACACCGAGGTCGCCTTCGCCGTCGAACCCGCCCCCCGCGTCGAGCCGGGCGCCTCCCTCGCCGACACCCGCCGCCTCCGTTCCCTGATCGGCTGGTCCCCCCGGACCGACCTCCACGACGT
>NZ_NGFP01000376.1 GCF_002149035.1 Streptosporangium minutum | reverse complement strand
GCCCACGGCCGACCGGCCCGACCGGACGCCTCCTCCGCCCGCACATCCCCCGACGCCCCTCCCAGGAGTCTCGATGCCCGCAACGCCGGACGATCTGCGGACCGTCTGCTGGACCCTGCCGCACGAGCTGTCGATCGTCGGCAAGGCCCGAGGCATGGTGAACGAGACCCTCACCGCCTAGGCGCTCCAGGACCTCGCCGACGACGTGGTCCTGGTGGTCGGCGAACTGCTCGCCAACGCGATCACCCACGGCGAGCCCCTGGTCAGGCTCTCCCTGTGGGCCGGGGCCGACGAGCTCTGCGTCCGGGTCACCGACCACGGGCCCGGACAGCCCCGCCATCTCGACCTCGGCGTCGAAGCCGTCCACGGCAGGGGTCTGACCATCGTCGCGGCCCTCGCCGACGACTCCGGCGTCATCCCGCTCCCCGACCGCCCCGGCAAGACCGTCTGGGCCCGCTGGCGCCTTCCCCACCGGAACCTCATCCCGTCAGGTGAGCACGGCACGACGCCCGCCCCGGACGACTGACGGCCCTTCTCCCCACTACCAGCCGGATCAGGATCGAGACGAGACCAACAGCCACTTGACTCTCCAGCCGCTGGAGACTCCACCGTAGGTCGTATGGATTCTGTTACGCCGGAGATCAGCCGCGATATCTATGGAATGCCCGCCTTCGTCACAGTGACCGTCGCCGATCTTGATCGCACGGTCGACTGGTATGTGAACGGACTGGACTTCGTACTGCTTTTCACCGTGCCCGGCCCCGACGGCAGCCCAGCGCTGGTACACCTGCGCCGTTGGCGCTACCAGGACATCCTGGTGCGCCCCGGCGAAGCGTCCGCCGGCGGCCAGTGGACGATCGGCATGATGGCCATGCAGGAGCAGCTCGACGGGCTCGCTGAGCGGGCACGCGCCCACGGCGGCGGCGTGGTCGACGGCCCTGTCAACACCCCGTGGAACACCAGAGACCTGCGCGTCACCGACCCGGACGGGTACACCGTCGTTTACACAGCACGGCGCGCAGAGAGTGAGCGCGACGCACGTTTCAGCGCGATGATGGAGGAGCAGGCACGCGTGCAGCTTGGCGACTGAGGCGCGCTGGACCATTGGACGCGGGGGCGCGTAGCCAGGCCCGGATCGGGACCACGTCGATGGCGCCCTGATAGATGCGGTCGGCCAGTTCTTCGACGCCCGCACCGCAGCCGTTACCGAGCCGGCCCTCCCGCTTGGTCTTCCCTGCCCGCTGGTCTTTCCTGCCCGCTGGTCTTCCCTGCCCGCGAACCGGGCGGCGGCCGTACTCGCGCGGAGCACGGCGGGTGAGGGGCCGGCTCGCCCCGAGCTGGTGCGGCAAGCGGGGGTTCAGCCGATGCCAAGACAGGCGCACCAGGTTGGTCCGCATGCCGTTCCTACCGAGAACCCATGAGATTCCCGCAGGCGTGGAGCACGAGAGCTTCCGCATCCGGCCCATCACCGTTCATGACGCGGTGCGTGACTTCGACGCCGTGATGAGCAGCGCCTCCCGGCTGCGGGAGCGCTTCCCGCACAGCGGCGGATGGCCGCTCGACGACATGACGCTGGAGGACAACCTGATCGATCTGGCGTGGCACCAGAAGGAGGCCCTGCTCCGCAGGTCGTTCAACTACGCGGTGATGAGTCCCGACGGCTCCCGCATGCTCGGCTGCGTCTACGTCGAGCCTCCGGAGAAGCGGGGAGCGGACGCCGACGTGTCGTTCTGGGTGCGGACCGATGAGGAGGGCACGGGCCTGGAGGAGGAGCTGGAACGGGTGGTCCGCGTCTGGCTGCGCGAGGCGTGGCCGTACGCCTCGGTGCGCTGGCCCGGCAGGGACATCTCCTGGGAGGAGTGGAACCTCCTGCCCGACGTCCCCTAGATTCCCCACGGCAGATCCCGCACGACTCCCGTACGGCGTGAGGCCCCCGGCGGCGGCCGGGGACGTCACGGCCCACCGGGTGAGCGGGGACCTCACGATCCGCCGGACGGAACGGCCTCCGGGTGAGCGGGCGGGGTGGCGTCCGCAGCTCCACCGCGCCTAGTTGATCATGCTGGCCTCGGGCTCCGGCAGCCACGCGTCCTCGGGGCGCTCCAACCAGCGGTCGGCCGCGGCGAGCTTGCGGACCGCTTCCCGGAGCGCCTGCAGGCCGGGATGGCGCAGGTCCTTGCGCCAGATCATGCTCCACGGGTAGAGGGCGACGGGCTCGACCAGCGGCCGTATCACGGCGCCCGGCACCTCCGACTGGCTGCTGATGGTCAGGACGGGTACGTCCCACTGCTGGACGTGGTAGGCCAGCTCGTCGATGCCGCGCACGTTCGGCCGGGGCGGTGCGGGGTCCGCGCCGGAGGCGGCGAACAGCTGCTCCACCACCCGCCCCCACTCCGGTGAGGCGTGATCGCCGCACTGCCAGCAGGCGTCGACACCGCGCAGGGCCGCGAGCGGGACGCCTGCCTGACCGGCCAGGGGGTGGCGGTCGGGCAGCAGCACCGCGATGCGCTCCAGCCGTACGAGCTGATGTTCCAGGCCTTCTGCGGTGCGGCCGGTCAGCCCGTTCCACCGGCCGAACGTGACGTCGAGGCGGTGTGCCGCCAGAAGGGGCAGCGCCGTCTCCAGCCCGCCGTGGAAACGGGCGAAGAACGGGAACCCCGGCGCGCGCTCCCTGGCGGCGGCGAGCACCCTCGCGGGCGTGAGCCGCTCCCCCACGACGTCGACGAGCATCGGGGTGCCCTCACCGCGCAGCTCCCGCAGGATCTCGTCGTGCAGCGCGAGCAGTTGCCTGGCCCGCGCCAGCAGCCTCTCCCCGGCGGGGGTGAGCGCCACCCTCCTGGTGGTCCGCTCGAACAGCGCCGCGCCGACCCTGTCCTCCAGGCGGCGGACATCGCGGCTGAGCGCCTGCTGGGCCACGAACAGTCGCTCGGCGGCACGACTGAAGTGCAGTTCCTCGGCGACCGCGACGAAGCACCGCAGCAGCCGGAGATCCAGATCCTCTGCCATCGCCCACTCTTACCGATTCACATGCGAGGTGTGTGAATCACGAATCCATAGGTGTTGGACCGCGACCTGCCGACTCGTCGATCATCAACACTACGACCGAAAACGAGACACTACGACCGAACACGAGAACGGAGCAACGCCATGACCGTGGAGAGCATCGAGGTCCGGCAGCGCGCCCCCCAGCCCGTCGTGAGCGTCAGGGCGACCGTCCCCGTCGCGGAACTGACCGGCGCCCAGGGCGAAAGCCTGCTGGCGCTCTGGGACCACCTGCGGCGGCACGACGTACGGCCCGCAGGGCCGCCCTTCGTCCGCTACCACACCTTCACCGAGACGGAGACCGACCTCGAAACAGGCATCCCGGTGGCCGACGCCGCCGTCGGGGAGGGCCGGGTCGCCGCCGGCGAGCTGCCGGGCGGCAGCGCCGCCGTCACCTGGCACATCGGACCCCACGACAGCCTGGCGAAGGCTTACGGCCGCCTGGAGACCTGGCTGGGCGAGGACGACCGCGAGCCGGACGGCGCCGCGTGGGAGGTCTATCACTGGATCGACCCCACCGAGCGCCCCGACCCCGCCACCTGGCCCGACCCGTCGGCCTGGCGCACGGAGCTCGTCCAGCCCCTCAAGTGAGAGGCGTCCGGGGCTGAGGGCGACGGCCACCCGCACGGGCCGATMGGGCAGGCCGGGAGAGCGCCTCTCCACCGGAACCACCGCTATCGCCGCATTACGACTTTCGAGCCGCCCGGCCGCCCCGACACAGCTACACTCCGCGACCATAGGTCAACAATCGGTAAAGAGGGTGCTTGTGGGGCGGCAGCGGATCGTGATGGCGCTCGCGGGAGCGGGGGCGGTGGCCGTGGTCGGGGCGGCGCTCCTCCTGCCCGGCGGGCAGGGGTCGCAGGCGGCGGAGGCCGCGCCGAGGGAGCCGGTCCCGGGGGATCCGCTGACCGGCGCGGAGATCGCGCGGGCGGGCGACATCGCCTCGGCGACCTCGCGGGCACACATGGCCGCCGGACGGGTCAACCTGCTCTACGTCGAGCGCGACGACGGCAAGGACGCCGAGGAGCGGCGGCGGGCCGACGCCTATCTCTACGACTACGCCACCGACAGGCTGATCGTGCGGACCGTGGACCTCGGCCGGGGCACGATCGTCAAGGAGAGCGTGACGCGGGGCGTGCAGCCGCCGCCGTCCAAGGCGGAGGAGGTCAGGGCCGCCGAGCTGCTGCTGGCCGACCCAGCGTACGGCGGGGGCGTACGCGAGGCCTACGCCAGGGCGGCCGGCAGGCAGCTGCGGTCCGTGGCGGACCTGGGGCTGCGAGGGCTGATCTTCACTCCCGGCCAGGAGGGCGGGGCCCGCCGGTGTGCGGCCCACCGGTGCGTGCGGCTGTTCGTCCGGCTCCCCGGCAGCACCTGGCTGGACACCAGCCGGATCGTCGTCGACCTGTCCGCCAAGAAGATCTACACCCTGGAGTGGTGACCGTGTTCCTGCGCCTGGCCCTCTCCTGCGCCATGCTCACCGGCGGCCTCGGCGCGGCGCAGACCGCGCCCGCCGCCCAGGCCTCGCACGCCATGCCCGCCGCGCGGGTCTCCGCCGCGCCCGCCGCCCGGACGCCACAGGACACGGCCGTCGCGCAGGCCTCGCAGGGCACGGCCGTCGCGCAGGCCGTACGGGCTCCGGCGGCACCGTGCAGCGCGCCGTACCGGATCGACAGGACCCTGCCGAACGGCGCACGCTGGCAGCTCTGCTGGGAGATGCGCAACATCGAGGGACTGACCCTCACCAAGGTCGTCTACACGCCGAAGGGCAACCGCCCGGTCAGTGTGCTGCGCAGCGCCGCGCTGGCCCAGATCCACGTGCCCTACGACAGCGGCAGCCCCCGTTACCACGACATCGGGGCCCTGGGCAGCACGGCCATCCCCCTGCTGGCCGCCGACTGTCCCGGCGGCGAGCGCCGGGAGCAGTCCGTCTGCGTGACGACCCGCGCGCGTGGTCACGCCTACCTGAAGTCCGGCTACGAGGAGCCGAGCGTCTCGGCCCAGGGAAGCGACCTGGTGGTGTTCGCCGCCTTCCAGGTGGGCTGGTACACCTACCTGGCCGAATGGGCCTTCTCCGACGACGGGGCGATCACCCCCCGCGTGGGCGCGACCGGCTCGCTGGCCGGCTCCACCACCACTGCCGGGCACGGCTGGCCGATCGGCGTGGGCAGCGCGACGTTCGAGGAGAGCCACAGCCACAACGTCTTCTGGCGCCTCGACTTCGACATCCAGGGCAAGAGCGGCGACGTCGTCGAGCAGTACGACTTCTCCGGGAGCCGTACGGCCAAGCGGAAGCTCAAGCGCACGACCTTCACCAGGGAGGCAAAGGCCCTCAACCGCCGGACGCGCTGGTGGCGCGTGGTCGACCGCGGGGTCCGCAACGCCGACGGGCACCCCGTCTCCTGGGAGCTCAACAACTCCGACAGCTCGCAGTATCGCGGCCCGGCCGGCGAGGCCTTCACCCGCGCCGACGTCTACGTCACCGGCTACCGTTCCTGCGAGCGCCTGGCGAGCGTCAACCCGGCGCCCAGGTGCGCCGGGTCCGTCGACCGCTACGTGAACGGGGAGAGGCTCACCGACCCCGTGCTCTGGGTCAACGTCGGCTACCACCACGTCCCTCGTGACGAGGACGCCGACCCCATGCCGACCCACTGGCAGGGCTTCCGTGTCACCCCCCGCGACGTCACGGCCAAGAACCCCCACTGAGACGTCACCGGAGACCGCGTTGACACGTCACGGCGGAGAGATCCCGGCGGCCCAGGCGCGCCGGTCCTCCTGGGCTTCCGTGATCCGCAGGATCACCTTGCCCGCCAGGGCCGCCGCGGCCAGGGTGAGGACCAAGGTGAAGACGTCGAACCAGAACGCGCCGCCCGAAGAGCTCCGGTCGCCCGTCGCGAAGAGCAGCACGCCGACGAGCGGCAGCACCCCGGTCCCGAGGAGCCACGAGAGCCACCATGACCAGATCAGCCCCGAGTGCGCCTCCCTGCCGATGTGCTCGCCGCGCACACCGCCGGGCCGGGAGGACGCCCAGACGTCGTCCACGATCTGCTTGGGGATCCACCAGTTGACCACCGGCAGGATCCAGCCGAGCACGATGAGGATCCGGAACCAGCGGTGCGGGACCGGGGTCAGCGACTCGGCGTTCGCGCGGGCCCGGAAGAGCCAGACCAGGAAGGCGATCGCCGCGACGGCGCGGACCAGGAAAAGCCAGACCACGGCGGCGCTCGTCCCGAGGGCGCGGACGAGGAATGTCACGACGGGGAGCAGGTCCTCGACGCTCCGCAGGGACGGCCCCTCCGACATCCTGTCCAGCATCGAGGCGAGACCCGGCCCGGCGAGCACCCAGATGATCTCGGCGAGGGCGGCGGCTCCCAGTGCGGTCACCGCCACGACGGCGGACTCCCGCAGGGGCCGCAGGGGGCGGGGC
>NZ_NGFP01000375.1 GCF_002149035.1 Streptosporangium minutum | reverse complement strand
CCTCGATGCCCTCCCCCGCTCCGGCGGCACCGGGCCCCGAGGCCGGGAGGCCGGCGCTGCCTCCGTCCCCCGGCGACCAGGCCACCCCGCCGGGCGGCATACCGGTGATCGTGACGTCGCTCCCGCATGTTCCGGCGACGCCGCCGGACGAGCAGTCGGGTCCCTCGACCGGGGTCATGGAGCTGCGCGGCCCGTTCACCCCGCCCTCGGCGGTCGTGGCGGAGGTCGCACCGCCTCCGCCCGCCCCACCGCGCCGCAGCAAGGCCGGCACCTTGCTGATCGCGGCCGTGGTGACGGTCGTGGTGGGAGGCATCGGCACCGGCGCGTTCTTCGCCTACCAGTCGTTCAACGCCAAGAAGGCGGTCAGCGCGGCCGACCCGCTCCCCAACGCGGAGGGGCCCCTCGATCCCGTCGAGGATCCGGCCCCGGCCGAGCCGGAGCCGGTCAACACCACGATGCTCAACTCCGAGAAGACCGACCCGGGCAAGATGACCGTGGCCGACGCCTTCAGCAAGAAGGTGACCGTGGCCGGGACGACGTTCGTCCGGGTCAAGACCGAGGTCACCCAGCAGTGCCAGAAGGCGGCGGCGGGCAAGTTCGCCAGCGCGCTGCGCAGCAAGGACTGCCGCCGGGTGCTGCGGGCCACCTACGTCGACAGCAAGCGGAAATACGCCGTGACCACCGGGATCGCGGTGCTGCCCACCAGGGAGTCCGCGGTGGAGGTCGACCAGGCCAAGAACCTGAACAGCAACCTGTGGTTCCGTGGCCTGCCGGGCACCCCGGGCACCGGCGCCGAGCGCGTGCACATCGCGGGCGGCTACGCGGCCGGGCTGGTGTGGGGCCGCTACATCGTGTTCAGCTACGCCACCTTCAGCGACGGGCACACCCCGACGGCGAAGGAGAAGAGCCTCGGCAAGGTCAGCGGCGCCTTCCGCGACCAGACCGCCAAGGTCATCGAGCGCCGCGTGACGAGCTGACGGGAGAGGGAGCCGGGGCGGGAGGACGCGGGCCGTACCGGAAGGGTGCGGCCGAGGTCCGCTCGCCCCGGCCTGGCCGACGCGCCCATCACGCGCTGAACGTGCGCACCCGGCGGGTCTCCGTGGCCCGCCGGGCCAGCTCCCCGGCCTCGGGGTAACGCACTTCCTCAAGGCAGAGACCGTGTGCCGGCGCGACATGCACCCCGGAATCCCGTACGGCCCGCGTCAGCACCTGTCCGGGCCAGTCCACCGCGAGGCGCCCCTCCCCGACGGGCAGCAGCGACCCGACGAGGGCCCGGACCATCGAGTGGCAGAACGCGTCGGCCACCACCGTCGCGACGAGGATGCCGTCCTGCCGGACCCAGTCGAGGCGCTGCAGCTCACGGATCGTGGTCGCGCCCTCGCGTTTCTTGCAGAAGGCGGCGAAGTCGTGCTCCCCCAGCAGGGCGGCCGCGGCCGCGTTCAACCTGTCGACGTCGAGCGGTCGGCTGTACCAGACGATCTCGCGGCGGCGGAGCGGGTCCACCCCGCCCGGCGCGTCGGAGACCCGGTAGGCGTACCGGCGCGACATCGCAGAGAAGCGGGCGTCAAAGCCCCTAGGAGCCACCGTAACGCGATAAATCCTTACATCGGGGGGCAGAACACCCGCCAGCCTTCTGCGGAGGCTGGCGAGCCGCTCATCCATGTCGTCCGGCGGCCCGGCGTCGGCAGCGGCCCCGGCAAGGGCGGATCCGATCTCGACGGAGGCGCCGACGGGGCATGCGGCAGCGGACCCTGCCTCGACCTCGGCTGAATGGGCGGCGGACCCGGTGTCGCCCGAGCGTGCGACGGCGGCCCCGGCCGAGCGGGCGGCAGCGGGCCTCGCCTCGGCGGAGGGGGCTGCGGGTGTCCGGCGGCCGTGCCGGCTCTCCAGCGCGCCGAACGCCTCGATCCCCAGATCCACGTGGGCCACCTGGCCCCGGGCGTGCACCCCGGCGTCGGTCCGCCCGGCCACGGTCAGGGCCGGCGGCTCGGGGAGCCTGAGGATCTTGCCGAGCGCCTCCTCGATCTCCCCCTGGACCGTCCGCCGGCCCGGCTGCTTCGCCCAGCCGGAGAAGTCGGTGCCGTCATATGCGAGGTCCAGGCGCAGCCGTACCACGATGTTCCTCCCGAGAAACGGGAACGGGCCCGGCACCTCCCCAGAAGGGGATGCCGGGCCCGCTCACAGGACCTGAAAGATCAGGCGTTGTCCTTCTTGGCCTCGGTCTCCTCGGCGGGAGCCTCGGTGGCCTCAGCGGTCTCCTCGGCGGCCTTCGGCTCCTCGGCGACCTCGGCGGTCTCCTCGGCCTTGGTCTCCTCGGCCTTGGGGGCCGCGGTGGCGGCCGGGGCCTTGGTGGTGCGGACCGTGTTCAGCGGCTCGGACACCAGCTCGATGACGGCCATGGGGGCGGCGTCGCCCTTACGGAGGCCGACCTTCGTGATGCGGGTGTAGCCGCCCGGACGCTCGGCGAAGGTCGGCGCGATCTCCGTGAACAGGTGGTGGACGACACCCTTGTCACGGATGACGGTCAGCACCTGGCGACGGTTGTGCATGTCGCCCTTCTTCGCCTTGGTGATCAGCCGCTCCGCCACCGGGCGCAGACGCTTGGCCTTGGCCACCGTGGTCTTGATCCGGCCGTGCTGGAACAGCTGGGTGGCGAGGTTCGCCAGGATCAGCCGCTCGTGAGCCGGGCTTCCGCCGAGACGGGCACCCTTTGCGGGCTGAGGCATTTCGTTCTCCTTGAGAGTGAACCCGCCCCGGCCGTATCAGGTACCGGGGTCAGGCCGGGGAATCGCTCGATCCCCGTTACAGAAAAATCAGTACTGCTCGGTCTCGACGTACGCGCTGTCGTCGTCGTCGTAGCCGCCGCCGGCCACCGCGCTGGGGTCGAACCCGGGCGGGGAGTCCTTCAGGGCGAGCGTCATCTCGTGCAGCTTCTGCTTGACCTCTTCGATGGACTTCGCACCGAAGTTACGGATGTCCAGCAGGTCCTGCTCGCTGCGGGCCACGAGCTCACCCACGGTGTGGATGCCCTCGCGCTTGAGGCAGTTGTAGGAGCGGACCGTGAGGTTCAGCTCCTCGATCGGCAGCGCCAGGTCGGCGGCCAGAGCCGCGTCCGTCGGCGACGGGCCGATGTCGATGCCCTCGGCCTCGACGTTCAGCTCGCGGGCGAGGCCGAACAGCTCGACGAGGGTCTTGCCGGCGGAGGCCACCGCGTCACGGGGCTTCATGCACGGCTTGGTCTCGACGTCCAGGATCAGACGGTCGAAGTCGGTCCGCTGCTCGACTCGGGTCGCCTCGACCTTGTAGGTGACCTTGAGCACCGGGGAGTAGATGGAGTCGATCGGGATGCGCCCGATCTCCTGGCCCGGCTGCTTGTTCTGCGCCGCGGAGACGTAGCCGCGACCGCGCTCGACGGTCAGCTCCATCTCCAGCTTCGCCTTGCCGTTCAGGGTGGCGATGCGCAGCTCGGGGTTGTGCACCTCGACACCGGCCGGGGGCGCGATGTCGGCGGCGGTGACCTCACCGGGGCCCTGCTTACGCAGGTACATGACCACGGGCTCGTCGTGCTCGGAGGAGACGACCAGCTCCTTGAGGTTCAGGATGATGTCGGTGACATCTTCCTTGACCCCCGGCACGGTCGAGAACTCGTGCAGCACGCCCTCGATGCGGATACTGGTCACGGCCGCGCCCGGGATGGACGACAGCAGCGTGCGCCGCAGCGAGTTGCCGATGGTGTAGCCGAAACCCGGCTCCAGCGGCTCGATGATGAACTTGGACCGGGTCTCCTCGAGGGACTCCTCGAGAAGGGTCGGACGCTGAGCGATCAGCATGTGGGTTCTCCCCTTGCATGGCGACGCCCGCTATTTGACGCCGCTCGAACAACAGCATAGGTGCCGTACGGCGAACCGTACGGCACCTGCGTGAGCCGCTACTTGGAGTAGAGCTCGACGATCAACTGCTCCTGGACCTGGGTGTCGATCTGCTGACGGACCGGGAGCTGGTGGATCAGGACGCGCATGGCCTCCGGAGCGACGCCCAGCCAGGCCGGGAACGTCTTGTCGCCCGAGGTGGCGCGGGCCACCTCGTAGGGCAGGAGGTTGCGGGAGCGCTCGCGGACCTCGACGATGTCGTGCTCGCGGACGCGGTACGACGGGATGTCGACCTTCTTGCCGTTCACCAGGATGTGTCCGTGACGGACCTGCTGGCGGGCGGCGTCGCGGGACTCGGCGAAGCCGGCGCGGTAGACCACGTTGTCGAGACGGCTCTCCAGGATCTGGAGGAGGTTCTCGCCGGTCTTGCCACCCTTGCGGTTGGCTTCCTCGTAGTAGTTGCGGAACTGCTTCTCGAGGATGCCGTAGATGCGGCGGGTCTTCTGCTTCTCACGGAGCTGGAGCTGGTACTCCGACTCCTTCGGCCGACCGCGACCGTGCTCACCCGGCGGGTAAGGACGGATCTCGATGGGGCACTTGGCGGACTCGCACTTCTTGCCCTTGAGGAAGAGCTTGGTCTTCTCCCGACGGCAGAGCTTGCAGTCCGCACCCGTGTAACGAGCCATTTCTCTCTATCTCCTGGGTATCAGACGCGGCGGCGCTTCGGCGGGCGGCAACCGTTGTGCGGCACGGGGGTGACGTCCTGAATGGAGCCAACCTCGAGGCCGGTCGCCTGCAGCGAACGGATCGCGGTCTCACGGCCGGAGCCGGGACCCTTGACGAAGACGTCGACCTTGCGCATGCCGTGCTCCATGGCGCGGCGAGCGGCGTTCTCGGCTGCCATCTGCGCGGCGAACGGGGTGGACTTACGAGAGCCCTTGAACCCGACGTGGCCGGCGCTGGCCCAGGAGATCACGTTCCCGTTCGGGTCGGTGATCGAAACGATCGTGTTGTTGAACGTGCTCTTGATGTGGGCGTGCCCGTGAGCGACGTTCTTCTTTTCCTTGCGGCGCACCTTCTTCGGGGCACCCTGGCGGCTCTTAGGAGGCATTCTTTGCCTTCACTCCTGAGGTCTTCGGTCCTGCGGCTGCGCGGACTACTTCTTACCGGGCTTCTTCTTGCCGGCCACGGTCTTCTTCTTGCCCTTACGGGTACGCGCGTTGGTCTGCGTGCGCTGACCGTGCACGGGAAGGCCACGGCGGTGCCGGATGCCCTGGTAGCACTGAATCTCGATCTTGCGACGGATGTCGGCCTGAACTTCGCGACGGAGGTCACCCTCGATCTTGTAGTTCGCCTCGATGTAGTCACGCAGCGGGACGAGCTCTTCGTCCGTGAGCTGGTGGACACGGAGGTCGCCGTTCACACCGGTGGCCTTGAGGGTCTCGAGCGCACGGGTGCGGCCGATTCCGAAAATGTAGGTGAGAGCGATCTCCAGCCGCTTGTCGCGGGGGAGGTCGACGCCAACCAGGCGAGCCATGGTCGGGCATTCTCCTTCTTTATGGCGGAGGTCCTGCGCCTCACTTCCCCTCCCCATGCCCGGGGTGAGGGCCCCGGCCTCCGACCGGGGGTCTCCTGCGGGGTACGGCCGTGGGCCGCCTGCACAGGTGTGAAGCGCGATTACTTTGTGGCCTCACATGGGTCGAGTCCGCCACCAAGGAGCGGACTCTTGCAAGACCTTTTTACTGCGACTAGCCCTGACGCTGCTTGTGGCGCAGGTTGTCGCAGATCACCATGACGCGACCGTGCCGGCGGATCACCTTGCACTTGTCGCAGATCTTCTTGACGCTCGGCTTGACCTTCATAGTCCTTATTCGTCCCTCAGACGCTTATTTGTATCGGTAGACGATCCGCCCACGACTGAGGTCGTAGGGGCTCAGTTCGACGACAACCCTGTCGTCAGGAAGGATCCGGATGTAGTGCATCCGCATCCGTCCGCTGATGTGGGCCAGGACCTTATGGCCGTTGTCGAGTTGCACCCGGAACATCGCGTTCGGGAGCGACTCAACCACAGTGCCCTCGATCTCGATGGCGCCGTCTTTCTTGGCCATGTCCCTCGCGTTTCACTGATCGGTCGTCTGAGGCTTCGGAACACTAAGCAGCCGCGACCCAGCGCTTCGATGAGAGCGGCGGTTGCGACACCGCCGACGCGCAATGGTCATAGTGAACCGAAAAAGGAGTGTACGGCACCGGGCGAGGAAATGCGAAACACCCGGCCGGTACCTTGACACAACCGCTACTCAGGATACCCCAGATCTGAGGTGAGATATCCCGCACGGTACGACGCATGGACGATCACATTGTCGTCATAGGAACGTCTGGCCTGGTCAAAGCTACCACCGCAGGTAACCAGGCGCAGCCGCCGCCCGCCTGTCCGGCCGTACACCCGATCCGCGGGGAAGCGATCCTTGGGCGCCTGCTCCAGCCGCTCCACCGCGAAGAGCGCCACGGTCCCGTCCCCGCGCGCCACGCCGATGGCGTCCCCCGGCCTGAGCTCGTCGAGCCGGGCGAACACCGCGGGCCCGGTCCTGGTGTCCAGATGGCCGACGATGACCGCCGAACCCGGCTCCCCCGGAGTCGGGCCCCCGCCGTACCAGCCCGCCACGTCGGCGTGGTCGAGCGGCGGCACGGCGAGCGTGCCGTCGCCCTCCAGGCCGAGCACCACCAGCGGGGCGTTCACCCCGATGCGCGGAATCATGATG
>NZ_NGFP01000374.1 GCF_002149035.1 Streptosporangium minutum | reverse complement strand
GGGCCATTCGGGGAGGGCGGTTCCGCGGAGGTCAGGCGGGAGGCTCGATGAGCTTGAGGTAGACGTCCTCCAGGGAAGGACGGGTCACGGTCAGCCCGGGCACCTCGCCGTCGAAGCGGTGGGTCAGCTCAAGCACGGTCCTGGTCGGGGTGTCGGTCTCCAGCGTGTGGTGCTCACCCTCGTCGGACCAGCTCACCCTGGCCTTGGCGGTGGCACGGCCGCCCAGGGTCTTGGGCTCGCCCTCGGCCACGATGAGGCCCCCCGCCACCACGGCCACCCGGTCGGCCAGCGCCTCGGCCTCGTCCAGGTAGTGGGTGGTCAGCACGATCGTGGTCCCCTGGTGTGCCAGGCCCTGGATCAGGTCCCAGAACTGCCGGCGCGCCTCGGGGTCGAACCCGGTGGTCGGCTCGTCGAGGAAGAGCAGCTCCGGGCGGCCGATCACCCCCAGCGCCACGTCCACCCGGCGCCGCTGGCCGCCGGAGAGCTGGCGGATCCGCTTGCCGGCCTTGTCCGACAGGCCGACCTGCTCGATCACCTCGTCCGGATCCTTGGGATCGGGGTAGTAGCCCGCGAAGTGCCGAACGGTCTCCCGCACCGTCACCTCGGCCACGTCGTTGGACGTCTGCAGCACCACACCGATCCGGGCGCGCCACTCCCGGGTCGGCCTGCCCGGGTCGGCGCCCAGGACGCTGACCTCTCCGGCGTCCCGGGTCCGGTAACCCTCCATGATCTCCACCGTGGTGGACTTCCCGGCGCCGTTCGGGCCGAGGATCGCGAACACCTCGCCCGCGTGGATGTCGAGGTCGATGCCACCGACCGCCTGCACGTCGCCGTAGCGCTTGGTCAGGCCCCGCACCGTCACCGCTGTTCTCATGTTCCGATCGTCGCGCCGCCACGGCTCCGGGGGCACCAACGACCGGTGGAACCCCCTGTCCTCCGTTCGGAGGACAGGGACCACGTCGTCCGGTGGACACGGCCGGGGACCGGGTCGGCCGGTGGACGCGGCGGGAGACCGGGTCGGCCGGTGGACGCGGCGGGAGACCGGGTCGTCCGGTGGACGCGGCGGGAGACCGGGTCGTCCGGTGGACGCGGCGGGAGACCGGGTCGTCCGGGGGACGCGGCCGGAGCCGTCAGAACAGGGTGTCGTTGCGCTCGATGCCCCGCAGCGCGTCGTAGTCCAGGGTCACGCAGCGGATGCCGCGGTCCTCCGCCAGGGTCCTGGCCTGCGGCACGATGGCCTGGGCGGCCAGGATGCCGGTGACGGGGGCGAGCAGGGGATCGCGGTTCATCAGTTCCAGGTAACGGGTGAGCTGCTCCACCGCGTCGATGTTCGCGCGACGCTTGAGCTCCACGGCCACGTTCGCCCCCGCGTGGTCGCGGCAGAGGATGTCCACCGGGCCGATCGCCGTCATGTATTCGCGGCGGACCAGCGTCCAGCCCGCGCCCAGCGTGGTGATGTGCTCGGCGAGCAGCTCCTGCAGGTGAGCCTCGACGCCGTCCTTGATCAGACCGGGGTCCACGCCCAGCTCGTGGCTGGAGTCGTGGATGATCTCCTCCATGGTGAGCACGAGCTTCTCACCGGTCTTGCCGTGGGTCACCGTCCAGGTGCCCTCCTCCTCACGGAGCTTGCACGGCGGGTTCATCCAGTTGAGCGGTTTGAAAGCCCGGTCGTCCGCGTGAATGGAGACCGAACTGTCCGCTTTGATCAGGATGAGCCGGGGCGCCATCGGAAGATGCGCAGTGAGCTTTCCCAGATAATCCACGCTGCATCGCGCGATGACCAGCCGCATGAGCGCCAACCCTACCGGTGCGGTCCGGGTGCCGAGGGCCCAAGCCGGTTTTGGGGTGGGGCAGGCACCTCTGGGACACTGGGCGGCATGACGCGCAGCTTTGAGAAGGTCGGAGTGGTCGGGCTCGGCACGATGGGCGCGGGGATCGCCGAGGTGTTCGCTCGAGCGGGGCTCGGGGTGACCGGCGTGGAGGCCGACCCGGCGGCGCTGGAGCGAGGCCGCGGCCATCTGGAGGGCTCCACGGGCAGGGCTCTGGCCAAGGGGCGGCTGACCGAGGCCGAGCGCGCGGAGATCCTCGGCAGGGTGACCTTCACCACCTCCCTGGAGGACCTGGCCGACGCCGACCTGGTGATCGAGGCCATCCCGGAGGTCATGGATTTCAAACGGGCCCTCTTCACCGACCTGGACCGGATCTGCAAGCCGTCCGCGGTGCTCGCGACCAACACCTCCTCGCTCTCCGTCACCGAGATCGCGGCGACCACCGCCCGGCCCGGCCAGGTCGTCGGCATGCATTTCTTCAACCCCGCGCCGGTCATGAAGCTGGTCGAGGTGATCCACACAGTGATCACCGAGGACGGCCTGGCGGAGGAGGTGGCCGCCCTCGCGCGCAGGCTCGGCAAGACCCCGGTGAGTGTCGGCGACCGCGCCGGGTTCGTGGTCAACCGGCTGCTGCTGACCTACCTCAACCACGCCGCTGTCCTGCTGGAGAACGGCCTGGCCACCCGCGACGGCATCGACGCCGCGATGAAGCTCGGCGTCGGGCTGCCGATGGGCCCCTTCGCCCTGCTCGACCTGATCGGCCTGGACACCTCCTACGAGGTGCTGTGCGTGCTGTTCCAGGAGAGCCGCGACCGCCGCCACGCTCCCGCGCCGATCCTGCGCGAGCTGGTCACCGCCGGACTGCTCGGCCGCAAGGCCGGCGGCGGCTTCCACCGGGAGGAGGAGCCCGGCGGGCCGCCGCCCACGGTCAAACCCTCGGTGGGCTCGGTGGCGGTGCTGGGGGAGGGGGCGGAGGAGTTCGCCGCCAAGCTCTCCGACGCCGGTTTCAAGACCGCCGCCGCCGAGGTCGCCGACGTGGTCGTCGCGCTGTCCCGCAATCCCGTGATCGAGCTGGCCGCGGGGCTTCCGCGCCCCGAGCGCCTGGTCGGCCTGCACCTGGTCGGAGACAGGATCGCCGAGGTCGCCTCCACGGCGCTCACCTCGTCCGAGGCCGCACGCGCCGTGGAGGGCCTGGTACGGATCGTCGGCCGGACCCCGGTGCGGTGCAAGGACCGGGCCGAGTTCGTGGTGGACGCGCTCCTCTACCCGTATCTGAACGACGCCGTGCGGATGTACGACTCCGGTTACGCGGCCATCGAGGACATCGACGCGGCCATGAAGCTGGGCTGCGGCTACCCTTCGGGGCCCTTCGAGATGCTCGACGAGCTGGGGCTGGAGACCGTCCGCGACGGGCTGCGCGCGCTCTACGCCGAGTACCGCGAGCCGTCCTTCGCCCCCGCGCCGCTGCTCGACCAGCTCGTCACGGCAGGGGTGCGGAGCATCCGCGACCTGCCATGAGCCCCCGTAAAGCCCGCAGGATGAGCCCGTTCGACCGGGGCGGCAACCGGGGTTCCTCCGCCCGCCCGGTCGGCGGGTCCGTGCCCGGGGTCGACCAGGTCGAGGAGTGGCCCGACGGCGACTGGCACGTGCGCCGGGTCACCGGTTCCGGAGCGGACAAGGTCTACCGGTGCCCGGGCTGCGACCAGGAGATCAGGGCCGGCCTGCCGCACCTGGTGAGCTGGCCGGCCTGGACGGGCGGGGAGAACGAGCGCAGGCACTGGCACACCGCCTGCTGGCGCAACCGGGTCAAGCGCGGTCCCGGCCGGACCCGATACTGACAACGACCGCGTGGCGCCTCCCGGAGATCCGGTCCACCGGCGCCCGCTCACGAGACGGAGTGGGGAAAAGATGGACATCCGGGCCTCTACGGTGCTGCCCGCGCGCAGGGAACCGATCGAGCTGCACACCGGCGACGGGCTGACGCTCGTCGGCGAGCTGGCCCTGCCGGCGGACAGGCCCCCGGTGGCCACGCTGATCTGCCTGCACCCGCTGCCCACGCACGGCGGCATGATGGACAGCCATGTCTACAAGAAGGCCGCCAACCGGCTGCCCGCGCTGGCGGACCTCGCCGTGCTGCGCTTCAACACGCGCGGCACGACCTCCGAGCGGGGCACTTCCCAGGGGGCCTTCGGCGAGGGGCTGGACGAACGCTTCGACGTCGCCGCCGCGCTGGAGTACGCCGAGTTCCACGACCTGCCCCGGGCGTGGCTGATCGGCTGGTCCTTCGGCACCGAGCTCGCGCTCAAGTGGGGGCACGACCCGCTCGTGGAGGGCGCCGTCCTCCTCTCCCCGCCGCTGCACCGGGCCACCGACGCCGACCTCGACGCGTGGGCGGCGTTCGGCCGGCCGCTGACCGTGCTGGTCCCCGAGTTCGACGACTACCTCCAGCCGGAGAAGGCCCGCGAGCGCTTCGCCCGGGTCCCCCAGGCGGAGGTCGTCGGGGTGGACGGGGCCAAGCACCTGTGGGTCGGCGAGCCGTACGTGCGGATCGTCCTCGACGAGATCGTCCGGCGGGTGAACCCGGCGGCCTCGCCCCTCCCCACGGAGATCGCCGGTCCGTAGAGTCCTGTCCGGGGGCGTCCGTGGAGCCTCGTCCGAGGGGCGTCCGCGGAGCTCTGTCCGGAACGTTCATGGAGCTCTGTCCGGGACGTCCGCGGAGCCTCGTCCGGGGGCGTCCGCGGGGTTCCGTCCGGGGCCGGAGGAGGGCTTGACCGCGGAGTCAGCGCGTCATCACAACCCGTTGTGAATCAAGGGGTGCCAGATCGGAGATCCGCGATTACGGTGGACTCCGTGGACCTGTACACGCGATCGGCGGGCGAGGGACTTCCGGTCGTCCTCCTCCACGCGTTCCCCCTGTCATCGGCCATGTGGCTGGCCCAGCGCGAGGGCCTGGGCGCCGTCTGCAAGGTCATCACCCCCGATCTGCGCGGCTTCGGCGGCTCGGTGCTGGGCGACGACGAGCCCTCCCTCGACGTGATGGCCGACGACGTCGTCCGCCTGCTCGATCACGAGGGCGTCGACCGGGCCGTCGTCGGCGGCCTGTCCATGGGCGGCTACGTGACGATGGCCCTGTGCCGCCGGCACCCCGACCGGGTGCTGGGGGTGATCCTCGCCGACACCAAGGCGGCCGCCGATCCCGAGGCGGCCAGGACGAACCGCGAGCGCATCGCCGCAGCCGTCCTCGACGACGGCACCTCGATCCTGGTGGAGGAGGTGCTTCCGTCGCTGATCGGGGTGACCACCGTGCAGCGCAGGGCGATGGTGTTCGGCCGGGTGCGCGGGCTGGTCCAGTCGGCCCCGCCCAGGGCCGTGGCCTGGGCCCAGCGGGCCATGGCGGGCCGCCCCGACTCCTTCGACACCCTGCGCGGGCTCAAGGTGCCCGCACTCGTGATCGTGGGGGAGGAGGACCTGCTCACCCCGCCCGCCGACGCCGAGACGATGGTCGGGGCCGTGCCGGACGGGCGGCTGGCCGTGATCGAGAAGGCGGGTCACCTGAGCGCGATCGAACAGCCCGAGGCGTTCAACCGCGCGGTGGCGGGCTTCATAGCCGAGCTTGCCGGGGGATCACCACCTCGCGGATGATCAGCGCGATCGCCGCGGCCACCGGGATGGCCAGCAGCGCTCCGACGATGCCGAGCAGCGCGCCGCCGAACAGCGCGGCGATGACGGTGACCGCCGGGGCCACGTCCACCGAGCGCTTCATCACGCGCGGATAGACCAGGTAGTTCTCCACCTGCTGGTAGACCAGGAAGAAGATCGCGCAGACGATGCCGAGGGTCACCGACTGGAGCAGTGCCACCCCGCTCACCAGCACCGCGCCGATCGTCGCGCCGACCAGCGGGATCAGGTCGGTGACCGCCACCACCAGGGCGAGCGCCAGCGCGTACTCGACGCCCGCGAAGGCCAGGAACACCCAGGTGACCACGCCGGCGATCACCGAGATCAGCAGGTTCCCGGCCACGTAGCCGCCGATGCCGCTGATGATCTCGTCGCCGAGCCCTTGAGCCCGCTCCCGGCGGCTGCTCGGCACGAGCCGGAAGAGATAGTCCTTTATCGAGGGCAGCGAGCCGAGGAAGTACAGCGTCAGCACCAGCAGCGTGACCCCGGAGAAGAACGCGTTGAACACCACCGCGCCCGCGCCGACCAGGCCTCCCGCCACGGTCTGGGCGAGGCCGCCGCTGGTGATGTAGTCGCCGATCCTGGTCAGGATCTGGTAGTCGCTGTCCAGTTCCTTGAGGGTGGGGTTGGCGAGCAGTTCCTGGGTGTAGCCGGGGACCGCGCTGATGAACGAGGCCGCTTCCTGGCTCACCGGCGGGACGATCGCCAGCCCGAAGAGCACGAAGAACAGGATCACCGCGCCGAAGACGATCGAGATCGCCCAGCGTCGCGCCAGCCTGCGCCGCTGCAGCGCCTCGACGGCCGGGTTCAGTCCCAGGGCGAGGAACATCGCCACCACGACCAGCACGATCACGCTGCGCGAGGTGACCAGGGCCTGGGCCAGCGCCCACGCGGTGAGCAGACCCATTCCGGCGGTCAGGCCGATCAGGAAGGGGTTCTTGGCCAGCGGCTTGCCCGGCCTGCCGTACGGCGCCGCATGCTCGTCCAGGGCCTCCGGAGAGACGCGGGGCCCGGCCACGGCACCGGACGGCCCGTCGGCGGCACCGGACGGCCCGTTCACGGCTCCCGGCGGCCCGTCCGCGGCTCCCGGCGGTCCGTCCGCGGTCCCGGAGGACAGGGGGTCAGCGTCCGGGACG
>NZ_NGFP01000373.1 GCF_002149035.1 Streptosporangium minutum | reverse complement strand
AGACGTACCCCTGGACCTCGGCCAGCGCGATGGGCGGGCGGGCCAGGGTGCCGTCGGCGAAGTTGACGCCGTCGAAGGAGTCCTTCCAGCCCTGGTTGAGCAGGCCGTGGTCGGTCCTGCGGCGGTAGGACAGGAACGGGTCGGCCGACCTGGTGATCCAGTCGAGCGCGTCGTCGACGTTCGGCATCAGCTCCTCGACCGCCTCCCCGTGCACGCCCCACCGGCGCAGCTCGCCCAGGAGCATCACGAACAGCGGGGTGGAGTCGACCGAGCCGTAGTAGGCGAGGCCGCCGCGCGGCGAGGCGCCGGCCTGCACGCCGAAGCGGAGCTCGTGCAGGATCTTCCCGGGCTCCTCCTCGGTGAGCGGGTCGTCGATCCTGCCCTGCAGCCGGGCCAGGCGGCGGACGGTGCCGAGCGCCAGGGACTGGTCCAGCGGCAGCGCCATCCACGAGGTCAGCAGCGAGTCGCGGCCGAACAGGGTCATGAACCACGGCGCGCCCGCGGCGATGCTGGGTGGTTCGTCGGGCCTGTCGGGCTCGAACAGCCGCAGTGCCCCCAGGTCCTCCCTGGAGCGGTGCAGGACCTGGGAGAGGGTGCGGTCGCGGGTGCTGAGGCTGGGGCTGAGGCGCGCCCAGTCGGCGCGGCGCCTGGCGGGTTCGGCGTGCTCCACCGGGTGGTGGGTGGAGAACCAGGCGGGCGACTCCTCCCCCTCCAGGATCGGGTTGACCTGCAGGCTGACGGTCCATTCGCCGCGCGCGGGCACGACGATCCGGAAGCCGAGCATGCCCGGGACGGCGAACGGCGCGGGCTCGCCCACCACCCGGGCGCCACGCGAGCGGCTGGCGGAGAAGATCAGCAGCCCCGACCTGTCGGGGGTCATCTCCACGTCGGGCACGTACCGGACCCGGCCGGCCTTCACCTCGAACAGGTCGGCCACGTCCGAGCTGACGTGGATGTCGACCACGCATCCGGCCGGTTCGTCGGACAGGTTGCGCAGGGTCAGGTCCTCACGGATGCCACCCCCGACGTAGCGGTCCCTGATCACCAGCAGGCTGCTCTCCGCCCGCCCCGGCCGCGGCCCCGCCCGGCCGACGAACGTCGCGTGGTACGGCTCGCCCGGGAGCACCCGGAGAGCCTCCACCGGCGCGTCGTCCACCCTCAGCTCCCAGCGTGACAGCAGCCGGGTGTCGGCGTGGTAGACGCCCTGCGCCCCTCCTTGCACGATGTCGCCGCCGCGCGCGCACACGCAGAAGGACCCGCCTTCCACCAAGGTCACCGTGGTGTCGCCCAGGGCGCCGGGCTGGCCTTCGAACGTCCATCCGTTCACTGTCGTCTCCGGGCTGTCAGTCGGGTCTCGGCTCTGTAGCCATTCCCATCTCAGCGGGGAGAAGAACACCTCAGGAGTGGACGGAATGCCCATATAGATCAACGAAACCACTGGTCACAGCCTCGCGGCGGCAGCGAAGCCTCACTCGGGGAAGAACAGCACCGGGCCCTCGACCGTGACGCCCACGCGGTCGCCGGGGCGGTGCGGCACGTCGCCGCGCGTACGGGCCCGGATCACGGTCCCCGGCTCCAGCGCGACCGTGATCGCGGCGTCGTGCCCGAAGAACTCCACCCGCTCGACCAGGCCGCCGACGCCCTCTCCCGGCGCGCGGAGCACGAACTGCTCGGGCCGGAGCGCGACCCGGCCCTTCCCGGCGACCCCGTCGGCCCGCTGCGGCAGGTCGCCGAGCAGGCAGGAGGCGACGCCGTGGTCGGAGGTGGCGGCGAGCACCACCGCCTCCCCCACGAACGTGGCCACGCCCAGATCGCACGGGGCCGCGTAGACCGAGGCGGGGGTGCCCTCCTGGACGATCCGGCCCTCACGCATGACCGCGACGGTGTCGGCCATGGACAGCGCCTCCTCCTGGTCGTGCGTGACGAGCACCGCGGTCGCCCCGGCCCGTTTCAGCGCCGCCCGCACCTCGTCGCGGACGCTCACCCTGAGCGAGCGGTCCAGGGCGTTGAACGGCTCGTCCAGCAGGACCACGCCCGGGTGCGGGGCGAGGGCGCGGGCGAGGGCCACCCGCTGCTGCTGGCCGCCGGAGATCTGGTGCGGCATGCGGTCGCCGAACCCGGCCAGGCCGACCAGCTCCAGGCACTCCTCGACGCGTTCGGCGGATCCGCGCGGCAGCCCGAAGCCGACGTTGCGCGCCACCGACAGGTGCGGGAAGAGCGCCGCCTCCTGCGGCACGATCCCGACCTTGCGCCGCTCGGGCGGCAGCCCGGCCACCTCGCGCTCGCCGATCGCCACCGACCCCGAGTCGAGGCTCTCGAAACCCGCGACGATGCGCAGCAGCGTGGTCTTGCCGCAGCCGGACGGGCCGAGCACCGCGGCGAGGTCGCCCTCCTCCACGGTCAGCGACGCGCCACGCAGCACCCGCGTGCCGCCGAAGGCCTTGGTCACGTCCGTGACGGTCAGTCTCAAGACGTCTCCTTGAGGGATCGGCGGCCCAGGATGAAGCCGGGGACGGCCGCCAGAAGCATGAGCAGGGCGGCGTACGGCGCGGCGGCGGCATAGGCCCCCGAGCCGGTCTCCGCCCATAGCTGGGTGGCGAGGGTCTCCATGCCTGTCGGCCGGAGCAGCAGGGTGGCGGGCAGTTCCTTCATCGCGGTGAGGAACACCAGCGCGGCCCCCGCGAGCACGCCGGGCAGGGCGAGCGGGAGGGTGACGGCGCGGACGGTCTGCAGCGGGGTACGGCCCAGCGACCGGGCGACCTCCTCCAGCACCGGCGGCGACTGGAGGACCGAGGCCCGCACCGCGCCGACCGCGGCGGGCATGAACAGCACGGCGTAGGCGACCACCAGCAGCGGGGAGCGCTGGTAGACGGCCGGGACGTAGCGCACGGCGAAGAACACGAACGACAGCGCCATGACGATGCCGGGCAGCGAATGCCCCACATAGGTGGACTGCTCCAGGAAGGTCGCCGTACGGCCGCGGTAACGCGCCGCGATGATCCCGACCGGTACGGCCAGCGCCGTGGTGAGCAGCGCGCCCGCCGCCGCGACGCCCAGCGTGGCGCCCACCGCCCCGGACAGCTCCCCCAGGTCGACCCGGGCCGAGGAGCCGTTGAGCAGCCAGTAGCCGATGCCGGCCAGGGGGAAGCCGACCGCGAGCCCGGCGAGCGCGGTGGACCAGGCCAGCGCGAGCGCCCTGGTCCCGGCGCGCAGCCGGATGACCGGGGGCCTGCGCGCCGGGTTGCCCCGCATCGCGTAGGAGGCCCTGCCCCGGCTGCGGGACTCCGTCACCACGATCAGGAGTGTGATCAGCACCAGCAGCAGCCCGAGCACCGCCGCCGGGGTGCGGTTGAAGCCCGCCCGGTAGGAGGTGTAGATCTGCGTGGTGAACACGTCGAAGCGCATGATCGCCACCGCGCCGAACTCGGCGAGCACGTACATCGCGACCAGCAGCGCCCCCGCCGCGGCCGAGGGCCGCAGCTGGCGCAGGACGACGCCGGCCCGGCCGCGCCCCAGGGAGAGCGCGACCTCCTCCGTCGCCGGATCCATCCTGCTGAGCGCGGCGGCCACCGGGAGGTAGACGTAGGGGTAGCTGCAGAGCGTGAGCACCAGCACCGACCCGGCGAAACCCTCCAGATCGACCGCGGCCACCCACGTGTAGGCGGCGACGTAGGACGGCACGGCGAGCGGCAGCGCGGCCAGGATGCCGAAGACGCGGCGTCCCGGCAGGTCGCTCCTGATCACCAGCCAGGCCAGCGAGATCCCGACGGCCACGCACAGCACGGTCACCACGGCCGCCAGTCCCAGGCTGCGCAGGGCCAGCTCCAGGGTCCTGGCCCGCAGCAGCGTCCTGGCCACGGCGTCGAGGCCGCCCTCGGCCGAGCGCACCACCAGGTAGCCCACCGGCAGCAGCGCCAGCGCCGCCGTCACGGCGGCGGGCGTCAGCAGCCCCGCGGGGATCCGGCGTACCGACATCTAGACCAGGCCCACGTCTTGCAGCATGGTGATGGTCTGCTCCAGCGAGTCGAGCTTGGACAGGTCCACCTCGGGCCCCTTGAGCGAGTCGAACGGGGGCAGCCCGGGAGCGGTCGGCACGCCGGCGATGAGCGGATACTCCTTGGTGGTGTCGGCGAAGTACTTCTGGGCGTCGGCGCCGAGGAGGTAGTCCATCGCCTTCTTGGCGGCCTCGCCGTGCTCGGTGCCCTTCAGCATGCCCACACCCGCCACGTTGACCAGTGCCCCCGGGTCGCCGCCCGGCAGGTAGGCGAGCCTGGACGGCACTCCGTTCGGCCCGTTCTCGGCCACCTTCTCGTACCAGTAGTAGTGGTTGATCAGGCCGAGCTGGAGCTTGCCGTCGTCCACGGCGTTGAGGATCTCCACGTTGTTCGGGTAGGACTTGGCGCCGTTGGCCTTCATCGCCTCAAGCC
This sequence comes from Streptosporangium minutum, assembly GCF_002149035.1. Classification (GTDB taxonomy): domain Bacteria; phylum Actinomycetota; class Actinomycetes; order Streptosporangiales; family Streptosporangiaceae; genus Streptosporangium; species Streptosporangium minutum. Next base: position 2,239 of record NZ_NGFP01000373.1, on the reverse strand, counting down.
ACTGCCTGGCCTTGTCCTCGCCGGCGACCACCCGCAGCGCGGTGACGAAGGACTGGAACGACGCGTTGGTCGGGGACCAGCCGACCTTGTCCTTCCACTTGGGGTCGGTCAGCTCGAAGACGCTCTTGGGCGGGGCGACGACCGTGCGGGGGTCGTAGACGATGACGCGGGACCGGCCGGAGACCCCCACCCACGTCCCCTCCGAGCTGCGGTACCTGGCCGCGACCCGGTCCAGCAGCTCCTGGGGCGCCGGCGCGAGCATCTGGTGCTTGCTCAGCGCCCCGAGCGCCCCGGCGTCCTGGGAGAAGAACACGTCCGCCCGGGTGTCCGCGCCCTCTTCGAGGATCTGCGCGGCCAGCTCCGCGCTGTCGCCGTAGCGGACCTGGACGTCCAGGCCGGTGGCGGTCCTCAGCTTGTCGATCAGCGGGCCGACGAGGTTCTTGTTGCGTCCCGAGTAGATCACCAGGGAGTTGTCGTCGAAGCTCTGGCCGTCCCCGCCGGCGCCGCCGCAGGCGGACGCGAGCAGCGCCAGTGGGACGAGAGCGGCGGCGACCAGCCTACGCAGCGACATGGGAGTTCTTCCTTAGTTCGGGGTCCGGTGCTTCGGTGTCCGGAAAGTCATCTGAGGGGGGCCGGGTGGCCGCCACCGCCGTCATCACGGCCCGGGGCGGAGTCGTCCTCATCCGCGCCTCCCTTCATGAGGTACGGCGTGCCGTACGCGATCAGCAGGACGGACGCGAGCGCCCAGGCCAGGTGGAGCGGCCAGAAGCCGTGCCAGCCGAGCCGGTAGTCGGGCAGGAGGTTTCCCAGGAGCCGGTGGAGCGGGGAGCCGACCTGTTCGAAGCCGCTCACCCAGGTGATCCTCCGGGCGTACCCGTCGGCCAGCAGCCACGCGTAGTCGACCAGCCCGGCCACGCCGAGCCCGAGCCCGGCCCATCGGAGCCATCCCGGCCTGCCGGCCAGCAGGACCAGGATGAGCAGCACGGCCAGCGGCAGCACCACGACCGTCTGGCGGCCGGGCCACCAGTAGCCGTGCATGGTCAGCGCGACGAAGGTCGCGGTCAGCCACCCGGCGGCCAGCGGGAGCAGCAGCACCGCGCCGTGCGGGCGCAGGCGCCGGAGCGCGAAGCCGGCGGCGGGCAGGAGCAGCAGCCACGCGGGCTGCCAGGCCGCCAGGCCGTATCCCCTGTCGACCATCAGCCCGACCAGCCGTACGGCCCGGCCCGCGTAGTCGGGGGCGAAGCCCATCACGCCGAACTCGCCGGACTCCTGGAAGTGGTCGCCGCTGGCGTAGACGGTCCAGCCGCCCCAGACGAGGCGGTGGACCCCCAGGTAGACGGCGCCCATGACGGCGAACCCGGCGGCGAGGCCCAGAAGCGGGCGGCGACCGGCACGCAGCCGCCACAGGCCTAGGAGTGCGAGCGCGGCGGCCACCGGGGCGTATTTGACCGACAACCACGGCAGCGCGGTGACCGTCAGGCCGAACACCGCGATGGCCCGCGGCCCCGGCCCGACGACCCGCCCCGCGGGCCCGGAGAGCGGCCCGGCAGGCCCGGCGGCGGCTCCGGCCGTACCCGGGACCGGCTCCGGCGCCGTGGTCGGCGGACGGCCGGCGGGTGGGGCCGCTCCGGCGAAGGCGGGTCCGGTCAGGACGGCCACCGCCGCGAGGGTGGCCAGCGCGGCCGGGAGCTCCGGGTAGACCTGCTGGCCGTAGACCGCGAGGGGGGCGGCGGCCGAGGCGAGGATCACCCCCACCGTGGCGAGTCCCGCGGGGACGGCGAACCGGCGCACCGCCGTCCACAGGGTCAGCGCGGCGAGCGCCCCGGCCATGAGCGCCATGACGGCCTTGGCCGCGATCCAGCCCCCGAGCCCCATCGGGACGGCCAGCAGGATCGGCAGCAGCGGATCGTGCGGGCTGATCTGCGTGCCGCCGGGCAGCACCTCGGTCTGCACCGGCAGGGCTTCGGTCCCCGCCCACGGCATCCAGCGGCCGTCGTCCAGCTCGTCGGTGATGTCGAGGTCGAAGTCCTCGAAGATCGACAACGCGGTCAGCAGGTACTGCGGCTCGTCCACCGCCACATGCGCGCCGAACCGTGCCCGCACCCCGATGCCGAGGAGGGCGGCCACCGTACCGACGACCGCGACCAGAGCCGTCCTCGCCGTCAGCCCGGACCTCCCGGCCCACGCCGTCATCCCGGACCGCCCGGGGGCCCGCCCGGCCCCCGCATCGGGAACGGAC